>JBCDAP010000450.1:0-2439 GCA_039185335.1 Planctomycetota bacterium
AATCAATTCATAAAGACGCGCTACGAGCCAGCTTTTCCATGGCCAGTTGGTTGTACTTCCCCATCGCCTTTGTACGAACCACTCGTCCAACAACCGCAAGCCGGTCTGTACGCAAACGGTTGTGATCGCGATGAACTGCAACACAACAAGCCATAACCCGAAGCACAGAATTGCCACATGGAAGAGTTCAGCTGGACTCAGTCTCACTGCTACGACCCGAAAACTCGCCTGACCTGCAATGACACGCCCGAGATACGGGGCTGTCAACCAGATCAGCAAGCCTCCGAGAACTATCGCTCCTTGCCACACCGAGAAGTGGCGCCAGAGTGATGCGAACCGATACACCGGGTTAAAAAGCTGCATCGCACCGGAGACCAGGCCGGGTAGTTGTTGGAGTAACGCCCAAACCGTCATCAAACGCAGGAGGACAGCCGCGACTTCGGCAATCCGAACCCATCGTTGCCCCTCCGTGTCTTCGCCACACTCAGGGCAGTATGCCGGGACCGTTGCTTGAAGCGAGTATCCACAGCAATGACACACAGGGCGAACTTGTTGACCTTCTCCTTGCACACTCCGGACTACGCACCACGGCAGTCGGCTGATGCACCAAACGCTTGAAACAAAGTTGGATGAGGTGCACCGAATTCAGTCGAGCCGACGTCTCGCTAGGAGCAAGCACATCGCCCCAGGGAGCCAAGCCGACGTTGGTGCCGGGATAGAGCCAAGCGTGATCGAAAAGATGTCTGCGGTCGAGGAGGCCGAAGATGTGTCATCGCCAAAAAAGAGGAAGCCGGGCTCTTCATACGGATCTGGCGAACCGCTGAAGTCACGGTAATCACGCAGATCGCCCACGAGAATAATCTCACTATCGGCGCTCAACGTGTAAGACGAGCCGAGCACATCGAGCGCATACTCGGTGCGCACGGAGGTATCACGAGCAACGACATCACCAACCGGGAATGTCGAGCCGGATTCGTAGGCAAACAAACGGTCCTCTTGAAACGCAATCTCGAGCGCGCGAGAAGTATCGTTCGTCACCACGATGACCGAGAATCCGCCTCGTTCATCCCGGTTGTGCGATTCGCTAACGATCGCGAGATCGAACGTAAGGCGAAAGCCCGTGTCGGCGTCGAGATCGAGCGTTTCCATCCCGCCGCCAATACTCGGGATCGTCGAGAACAGCCCGAACTTGTCCGAGATGTTCGTCGAAGAATCGAAGCGTGTGCCACCCGTGATCGGTGTCAGCGAGCCTGCGTGGCCAAAGAACGGATCACCAAGTGGTAGCCAACCACGATCGCCGACCGAAGCATCAATCGCACCATCGTAAAGCACAGTCTGCGAAACGCTGGTGCCGGCAAGCATCGCCATCACGCCACCAATACCCATCAACTTCCTGATCTCTCGTACGCTCATGACCAGACAATGGCATAGAAACCGAGCCCTGGCGAACACTTACCCCCGAAAACAATGCAAACAGGCCTGGGGTATGACGTTCTTTTCTCGCCTGAATCCTGACAAGCTCTTTGCATAAAACTGTTTTTATCCCATCATTGTCCGTCTACACCCCCGCACAGGGTTCAAACCAAGAGGAGACAGATCGATGCTTTCACGCACGCTGACCGCGTTTGTTGTTCTGCCGGTTGCCGCGGCCGCCGCCCACGCCAACGTCTATTCGCTCGCTTCCGAGTACACCGGAACCTGGATGGACCCCAACTTCCTGAACGATCAGAACGAACCCGTCAACGGTTCCGCCAATATCACGGTGGAACTGCTACCGAACCAGGGACCGCTCGATGTCGTCCGCATCGCCATCGAGCTCGGCGGCGCTCCCGGCGGCGGCCCGCTCCCCGCCTTCAGCGCTGACTTCACAGTACAGGGCGACGGCTCCATCAACGAAATCGGCATTGAATTCCCCGACCTCGACGCCGACCTCATCTTCAACACCGGCGGTGACTTCAGCCCCACCCCCACTCTCGACTTCTCCCTCGCCACCGACGGCACGCTCAACATCACCGCCTTCGACGCCGCGGGCTTCGAACGCATCGAAGCGACCGGCGTCTTCACCGCAACCGAGTTCTCCATCACCGCTGACGTCTTCAACTTCGGCCAACTCATCTCATCTGGCGGCACCGTCGCCGCCATCCCCGCACCATCAACCGCCGTGTTGGCGTCGCTTGCCGGCCTGGCTGTGACGCGCCGTCGTCGCTCAGTGTGAGACTGATCCCTTCAAGCGAAAACGCAGCCGGTAGATTTCACCGAAGGCTGATCGAAAAAACGGTCAGCCTATTTTCTCGCTCTCACCAGCCGAACTCTTAACGGTGAAATGCTGACGCCGTGATTCAATCCACTGTGCGACAGCCGCATTCTTGAAAAGCAAAAACATCCCTGCGACAGCCGCATTCTTGAAAAGCAAAAACATCGCTCCGTACTTGCTCGCAG
>JBCDAP010000451.1:0-2427 GCA_039185335.1 Planctomycetota bacterium
CGGCGGCCGCCTGATCACTTACACAACACTCGGTGTTATCGCGGGAACGCTTGGGTCCGCGATCGACCTTGGAGGATCGATGGTTGGACTGAACCGTGCCGCAGCGGTGCTGACCGGTGTGACACTGATCCTCTTCGGCATCGGAGCGTTGATGCGATCGGCTGGTAAGCGCATACCAGCTCCTGCGGTTCCGAGCGTCATGCAGCGGGCGCTTGAACGGGGCTATCGGTTCGCCGCCGGACTGCCCGCGCCTGCACGCGCGATGACCACCGGGCTCCTCACGACCCTCCTGCCCTGCGGTTGGCTGTATGCCTACGTCATCGTTGCCGCTGGAACCGCCAGCCCGATCTTCGGTGCTGCCGCCATGGCCGCCTTCTGGATCGGCACACTCCCGGTCATGCTTTCGCTGGGCGTCGGTGCACGCACCATCCTGGGCAAATTCGGCGAGAAGCTCCCGATCATCGGCGCGTTCGCCATGATCCTCGTTGGAACTGTGGCGCTCTTCTCAAGGCTTGATCTTATCGAACAGACACCTGAGATGTTCGACCGTATCGAAGCGTCAACATCCGTCATGCCCGATCCGAATCAACAACCCGCTTGTTGCGATCTTGCGAAATGAGCGTGCATGCCGGAACAACCAACTTCTCGAACGGCGCGATCAAAAACTCCGCACGAAGTCGCTGTACGCACTGTGCTCTTCCGGTACCGGCAGGACTCGTCGCGCCCGACTCTGACGAGCAGTTCTGCTGCAACGCCTGCAAGATCGCGTACAAGACGATCCATTCCTGCAATCTCGACAAGTACTACGAGCTATCAAGGGCGCTAGCAGGTCCCAAAGCGGCTCCAGCCGCCGGGACTGGAGATCCATATGAACACTTCGGTGACCCAGTATTTCATGACCTTTATGTCACCAAATTGTCCGAGACACAGTGCGCGGTCGAGTTGGTCATTGATGGCATGCACTGCGGGGCTTGCGTCTGGCTGCTCGAGCGATTGCCCAAAGTCTGTAGCGGCGTTGTTGAGTCTCGGGTTCGATTCGGTCAATCGCGCCTGCGTCTGACATGGAATTCTGAACAGGTTTCGCTCCCAGAGATCGCGCGAGCCGTCGATGGGCTGGGATACCGGCTGCGTGCGATCGCGGGTCAATCCGCGGATGAATCTGCAAAGCGTGAACGCCAACGCACGATTGTGCGCCTCGGCGTCGCTGGAGCACTCGCGGGAAATGTCATGCTCGCCTCGGTCGCGCTCTATGCCGGCGAGGCGTCCGGCATGGCATCTCAACACCACCAGCTCTTTCGATGGGTCAGTCTGATCCTGTCGCTTGTCGCGATCGCTTGGCCTGGAGCGACCTTCTTCCGCGGAGCAATCGCGGCGGTACGCACAGGTGTGCCGCACACGGATGTTCCCGTCTCGCTCGGGCTCGCGGTGGGCGCCATCGCCGGTATCCATTCCGCAATCACCGGCGGGGATGTGTTGTATGCCGACACGCTCGTCATGCTCGTCTTCCTCCTGCTGATCGGGCGTTGGTTCCAATCGGCCCAACAGCGATGGTCCACGGAATCGATCGAACTCTTCCACTCGATCGCTCCATCGACCGCTCGAAGGTTGCAGGAGGACGGAGAGATCTCGACGGTGCCGACCGAGGCGCTGCAACCCGGCGATCTGATCGAGGTACTTGCCGGCGAAACTTGCCCCGCCGACGGGCTCATCGAATATGGAAGCACCACGCTCGACCGCGCACTCATGACCGGCGAATCGCTTCCCGTTGATGCCGGGATCGGTAAGACCGTGGAAGCAGGTGTGATCAATCTGTCTTCGCCCATCCGCCTCCGCATCACGACCACTGGTGCCGCAACACGGATCGGCAAGCTGGTCGAGCAGGTGCAGCTCGCCTCAGAAAGCCGGGCACCGTTCGTGCGCCTCGCGGACGCAACAGCCAAGCGGTTCGTCGTCATCATCATCGCGGTTGCCATGGCCACCGCGATCGGGTGGTGGTTTGTTGATCCATCGCGCGTCTTTTCTGTAGTCGCTTCTCTGCTGATCGTGACATGTCCATGCGCTCTTGCCCTATCGACCCCGCTGACCGTGTCGGTAGCGATCGGAAAGGCATTGCGTCGCGGTATCTGCATCAAGGGAGGTGAGACACTCGAAGCGATCGCCCGCGCGAAAACGATCGTGCTCGACAAAACCGGCACATTGACCAAGGGCGATTGCACCCTAGTGAGATGGATCGGTGACCAATCGGTACAAACGATCGTCGCAGCGGTAGAAGCCGGTTCGGCTCACCCGGTCGCTCGTGCTCTTGTCGAGCAGCTTCCGTCGGCGGATGAATCTGTTGTGGTGACCAAAACGCACTCAACTCTGGGCGGTGGAGTGCACGCGACGGCGAACGGGCGTGATGTCGCCATCGGATCTGAGCCCGTTGCA
>JBCDAP010000452.1:0-2417 GCA_039185335.1 Planctomycetota bacterium
CGCTTCGGTCATCGATTCGCTCCGCTCGACACGTTCCGCCGCTGCGCCAAAGAAGCCGCCGGGTTTTGGCGAAGGCGATGCACCTTCATCGGGTCCGTGCTGGATCTTGCTATTAAGCACGTAGATCCAGACCGCGAACAGCATCCCGTAGATCAGCCCGAACATCGCGATCGACCAGGCGACTTGCTCGGCACGAACCGACTCACTCAGCCCATCGCTCGTTCTCAAGCCGGGCATCTCAACGCCGTCCTGAACCGACGGGTAGACGATCCAAGGTTGGCGCCCGGTCTCCGCCGCGATCCACCCCGCCTGGTTTGCCGCCATTGCGCCGAGCACGCTGACGACATACACCCACAACAACCACTTCATCCGGAACACGCGTCCCTTGCGAAGCAGGGGCAATGTTCCGACCGTCAACAGGATGAAGCCCATCCCAAGGCCGACCATGAGGTGGTACATCTGGAACGGCAACCACACGCCGGGGCGTTCGTCTTCGGGGAAAGCATCGAGGCCGGTTACCGGTTCATCGAAGTCCCAATGCAGCAAGAAGCTGAGCATGCCCGGAATCGCAACGCCGTACTTCACCTCCTCAGCTTCGCTATCAGGCCACCCAAAAAGGTAGAGATCGCCTGGGCCTGTGTGATAGTGCCCTTCGTAAGCCGCGAGCTTCGCGGGCTGAGTCTTCGAAACTTGCTCGGCTTGGTCGTGGCCGGTCAGCAGAGCCAACAAACTGAACAAGCAAGCGACCATCACGCCGATCGTAAAGCACCGTTTGGCAAACAGCTCGTGGCGGTTCTTGATGAGATAGTACGCGCTCACCGAGCACACAAAGAAACCGCCCATGATCATCGCGCCGATTAGTGTGTGCGACAAGCGATCCACACTCGACGGATTAAAAACCATCGCCCAGAAGTCCGTGATTTCGGCGCGTAGCCCCGGCACGCCGTTCACTTCGGTCTCGACCACGTGGTATCCCGCCGGCGTTTGCTGCCAAGAATTCGCCACAACGATCCAGACGGCACTGAAGCACGAGCCCATGAAGACCATCAGGCAGCTGAAGAAGTGCATCTTGGGACCAACACGATCCCACCCGAAGACGAGCACTGCTAAGAAGCCGGACTCAAGGAAGAACGCAAAGATCCCCTCCGCGGCGAGCGCGGAGCCGAAGACATCGCCAACGAACCGGCTGTACGCCGCCCAGTTCGTCCCGAATTCGAACTCCATGACGATCCCGGTCGCCACGCCCAGCGCGAAGTTGAGGGCGAAGATCCGAGTCCAGAAGCGGGCGGCGTGATTCCAGCTCGGATCCTTCGTCCGGAGCCAGATCGCCTCGAGGATGACCATGATCAGGCCAAGCCCGATGGTCAGGGGAGGAAACAGATAGTGGAACATGATCGTCCCAGCGAACTGCAAGCGGCTCAGTATCTCGACATCCATAAGCCCACCGAAAGCTGTTGTGCGCAAGCGCCTCAAACGTCCGATAATCTTGCCAAGCAAGAGTTGTCTGAACAATACGCTCTCAATTACTGCCTATCGAGCATAGATCTTGCAAAACAGAATTTATTACAATGACGTAGCCAAGTCCATGCATGAAGTAGCTGCTCTCAAAGCACCGGGTGCAGCATCGGGCGCCCGGGAGGCAGCCCTGCCGAGACTTCCTGAACAAGATCGTCTTTGCCTGGAACGTGATAGACCTGCACCATTGCTCGTGCGTCGTTTTCCATCGCACATCCAGCGAGTTCCAGACCCTTCAAGCGTCTCTCATCACCTCCGACAACAACAGCCGCTGGTTGCCCAACCTTGATCTGTTGTCCTGCTTGAGCCGCGTAGACCTCGATCGATCCTTGGGCCCGTTCGCGTACACCTTGCAAAAAAGCTTCGATCGAACCCATTTCAAAGCCTTCGGCTTGAACAACCCAGTGCACGCCGAGGGTTTGGGCCCGTTCCACCGACTGGCGGGCATCGCTCATGAGTTCGAGCAGTCCTTCGGGCATGGCCTGCCCACCCCAAGCCGCACTTAATGCTCGGGCACCTTCTCCGATGAGGATCCCCGCTCGATCCATGCCCACTGCCCGCTCTTCTGCGGCAAGCCCTCCGAGCTGATCGAGTGCCATAGTGACCGAATGTAGGGTAATGATCGCCTCGATCGAGCCTTGCCACGCTTGGGCGTGTTCATGCGAATCGGGGATTGCAGCCGCCGCTTTGGCGATCCCGACACAGTGTGCGAGCAAGCCCTCCCAAGCGCGTAAATCGCCTTGAAGGCGTTGCGAAGCAGTGAGAACCCCTCGATCTGATCTGTCTTTGTGGTTTGAAAGGGACATGTTCGGATCTTTTTCCCGACTTTTTCCAAACAGAGGAATCATTTTGCGGCCTCAGCAGTATTGTTCTTTCGTGAAGATGGACCGCGAACAAGAGAG
>JBCDAP010000453.1:0-2416 GCA_039185335.1 Planctomycetota bacterium
CGGACAGCTTGCGCTCTATGAGGTTGGTGAGCTCTCGAAGACAGAGACGGATGCCATCGTTGAAGGGACGCTGGCAAAGTTCATGTTGCTGGCGCTGCTTATGTTCGTGCTGATCGGGTTGGTCTTGATCGGCGTGGTCCTCGGGATCGTTGCCATCGTGCTGATCGCGAAAGGAACGATTCGTCCCAAGATGCAACGTTTCTCGAAACCGACCGCGGCCTTCGCGGAGGTTCTCGGAATCTTCCTTGCGCTCTTCGTGCTGATCCAACTCGGTATTGGATTATTGGGAATAGAAGAAGCGGCGCCCATTGTGATTTGGTTGACACTTGGGGCTGCGTTCTGGCCGCTCGTTCGCGGCTGGTCATGGAAGGAGACTTGTGATGGACTCGGATGGACCACCGGGCGTGGGTTCTTTGTGGAGATCGGCGCTGGGTTGGTGGGTTATCTCGCGTTGCTTCCGCTTGTTGCGATCGGTTTGCTCGCGACGATCGTCGTGACGTTGATCGGAGCGGGGCTTGGTCTTGAGCCGCCGACGCACCCGGTTGCCGAAGGGGATCCGAGCAGTTCGATCACAAAGATCTTGCTGCTCTTTCTGTTGGCTTCGGTTTGGGCTCCGGTTGTTGAGGAGACGATCTTTCGAGGAGCTCTGTTCCATCATCTGCATGCGGCGATCGGTGTGGCCGGCGCGGCCTTGATTTCGGGATTCATCTTCGCGGTGATTCATCCGCAGGGCGTGCTGGGTGTTCCTGCATTGACCACGATCGGTGTTTGCTTTGCCTTGCTCCGCTACTGGCGGGGTTCACTGATCGCATCGGTGACAGCGCACGCGGTTCACAACACGTTTCTCATCACGCTGCTCGTGATTCTGACGTCGTGATCAGTCTGTGATCATGACGGTTGAGTGTTCTTGCACGAGCGCGTCGTAGACGAAGTTGATGTGATTGTCGAGCATTCGCACGCAGCCCATGGAAGCATCGGTGCCGATGGACTTCGGTTCGATGGTGCCGTGGATGCCGTAGCCTGCGAGCAGTTCGGTTTGCGGATCGGTGCCGAGCAGCCCGATCCATCTCTCGCCGATGGGGTTGTCGGGGTTGTTGGGCTCAAAGACTTCGCCGGTTCTTGGGTTGACCCATCTCGGGTCTTCGAGTTTCGAGTTGGTTCGTACCACGAAGGCGCCGGTCGGTGTGGAATCGAATTCGCCAAGGCCGACGGGGAATGATCTGAGGTAGATGCGGTTGCCGGACGAATCGGTTTGGTCCGCGTAGAGATCGAAGCGATATGCATCTTTGTGTACGACTGCGTGGAGCGGGCCGTTGATGATTTTGAGCGATTGGCCGACGCGGATGCGGTTGGGGTTGGAGAGGTTGTTGATCGAGGTGATCAAGCCCGGCTCAACCTTGGCGTTGAGTGTGCGAAGAATCTTTGTGAGCGAATCACGCGGTACGACGGTGTACTTCTGCACGGTTGGGTCGTCGCCGATGATCGTGGCCGAGAAAGTGATGTCGTTCGCGATCGATGACAGCAATGACATGGCTCGTGCCCGTTCCGCGTCATTGGCGCTGTTGTCATGGAGTGCGCGGTTGAGAACATCGCGAGCATCCAGCGGCTGGCCTTCGGTGTAGAGTCGCTCACCCCGATTGATCAGCAAGGTGATCGATGAATCCGAGCGCGGTTGCGGTTCTGGTGTGGTTGTGATCCTGGTGACGGGACTGCCCTGGCGCGCTTCTGGAGTTTTTTCAAGGTCTTGGCGAGTGGTGTGAGCGGGGGCGACTTCGAGAGGTTGAGCTGTCGTCATGACAACGGGTGGCAGTGTTGTTCGCGTCGGTTCGGGATCGGTGCTCGCATTCCGGGCGCTGACACGGGGGAGTGTGTTCGTGGGTGTTGGATTTGGTTCCTGAGTGACCGAGGCCGTTTCGTTCGAAGCGGCAGCTTCGGTGGGTTTCGAGGTGTTCGAGACCACGTAAATGGTGCCGGCAGTGATGACGAGGATCAGAAGGCCCAGGATGCGTTTGATGCCTGCGGAACGTCGTGAGCGTCGACCTCCTGAGAAGCGGGGGCCTGCCATGCCGGGACGAGGAGATTGAGATGGGAGAGCCATGGTGTCTTCCGTTACAGAACGAGAGCGAAAAAGGTGCAGGATGAGCGCCATCGGCAAGATGAAGCTCGGGCCGCCAGTTGTGAGGGTATGTGGTTGTCTAGCTCAATGCGGCACGAGTGACGCCCACAGAAGGCGTCACCACGGCATCCAGGAGGATATCGTGCGGCTCTCGAGGCACACGATCAATAAGCTGGCAATCGAATCCGACACCAACGAGCATGGGTTTTTTCATGGAGGGTGTTCGCAGAATGCTCGTGAGGAAGCGGTCGTAAAACCCGGCACCGCGTCCTAAACGGTATCCCTCACGATCGAAGGCGA
>JBCDAP010000454.1:0-2407 GCA_039185335.1 Planctomycetota bacterium
AACAATGTCACGATCGGTGGCACAAGCAATACGCAAACCCACCACCACGCTCTTCCCGAGAACGATGCCGGCTTTATCTCCGTTTGACGGAGCTTCCAAGCCAGCACCAACAGTCCCGGAGCTAAAAGCCCCCATGCAACTAAACCTTCGACTGGAAGCCAGACAGAGAACATCGCGTTCGAGACCACGATCATGATGGCCACGCCGATCGCGAATGTTACGGGGAGCGACCGGAGCGAAAACAGTCCGCGAATCGCAAGACCTATTCCGAGTGCACTCAGACACCACGCCCCGGCGACAACGAGGGGGGCAATCGAAACACTCAACCACATCAGCAGCGAATCGAACGCGGAAGCGTGGAGCCGGGAAGATGCAACCAATCCGAGCATGACCAAGCCCAAAGCCAGGGCTATGGGCAATGCCAAGAGGTGCAGCCGATGTCCCGCGTGTTCGCTCACGCAGAGAGTGTAAACCACTCGATCGGTATGCTGATCGGATTACGCCTCGAGCTTCGCCAGCTCCGCGACTCGCTTCTCCACAGGGGGATGTGTGGCAAAGAGATTTGAGAGCGTCTTTGTCGCGGTCAGCGGCTCGACAATGAAGAGATTGTTCTGAGCTGGATTCGGTTGATCGAGCGGGATTCTGCTCGCCAGTTGATCCAGCTTGTTCAAACCAGACATCAGCCCGCGAGGCGAACCAACCAGGATCGCGGCCTCACGATCCGCCGCATACTCCCTGCTGCGGCTGATCGCCATCTTGATCAAAGGCGCCGCGATCAGTGAGAGCAAAACCGCGCCGATCAGGACGAGAGGGTTCGCGTTCCTGTTCGCTCCGAGCATAAAGCCCCAGTATGCCAGCACACCGAGCGTACCGGCCATCACCGCGACCACCGCGGAAATGAGCGTATCACGATGTTTGATATGAGCGAGTTCGTGCGCGATCACACCTTCCACTTCATCGTGATCCATGAACTCGAGCAATCCGACCGTCACTGCCACCGCCGCTTTCTTGGGCGAACGCCCCGTCGCGAATGCGTTGGGCGCCCGGTGAGGACAAACATAGAGCGCGGGCATCGGCAATCCTGCACGTTCAGCGAGCTCTGCGGTCATCGCATGCAGCTGTGCCGGGCTGAACGATGTGCCGCCGATCGTCCGCTGTTCATTCGGATCAAGCGGCTGCGCTCTCATCGCTGCGATCGCGATGCGGTCCGAAAAGAAGAACGAGATCGCTGCTCCGGACCCACCAAGGAGAAGCCCGATGATCATCCCCCCGGTTCCCCAAGCGGTGCCAGCAATGCCGAAGATTGCCACCATCAGAGCCAAGAGCGAAGCGGTTTTTAGATTGTTCGTGAGGTTCGTCATCGTTCCTTTCCAGTGAATCTGCTGTGAACATCTTTCGCCCTCCAACCACAAGCGTTGCGTCGCATCGCTGTGAAAATAGGAAGATTTTCACTGCCACTTCGGCAGGCCGATTGCACCACCTTCTTTGGGTACCGAAGCGCAATACGGTCCGAAAAAGTTAAAACTGTTATACAAGAAAAGGCCATGTACGCTGAAATACCGGCACATATCTCATGTGAGATAGGTTTCGATCAGATTTTCGAACAAACAAAGTGGAACCGAAGGCCTTTGGATTGCAAATCTAGTATTGAAGCGGTCCTGCGTTGCACAGGTTTGGGCCGCGACCAGGAGTCGCGTTGTTGGCTTGCACGGGGTAACAGCGCTCACAAAAAGGTTAGGTCTTATGTTACGGACCACCAACAATTCTTCATCAGCCGGTATAGCCGGGGCTCTATTTGTCGCCCTGGCTGGTCTCGCGGGCTCGGTTCACGGCGAGCAAGCAGAAACAGGCACACCGCTCTCCGACATGGTTATCGACACAGAGTCGCTGACCACAATTGCAGCAAGCAACGACTATCAGTCTCGTATCGATGAGCTCCTACGCCTGGCTGAGGACTGGCCTCAGGACGGAGAAGGTCTTCCCTCAGAAGGTGATGCCAGCCCGCCTTACGTGAATGTTCCGAATAGAGACTCCCCCTCATCACTGCCAACCGAATGGCAGGATCTTATCGATTCCACATTCACGCCCCATACGGATGACGACGAGATAGAGGCTGAGGAAATCAATGATAGTCCTGATGGCAAGACCAACTATCGCGGCCAACAGCCCCCTGCCGCCTCGGTTCGCTACTGGGATGATTTTGAAAACATCACACGTGGACCGGAATGGGCTGATGAGTTCCCGCTGATGAACGCCGGCGATCTTGGCAACTTCGGCGGTCCGCTGCGCAACGAAACACTCACGCTCAACGTCCTGATGGACCGCGCCGATGCGGGGGTCCTTGAGTTCGATCTCTATGTTCTTTCGCAGAGTGTTGCGCGCAACAATCCCGAGATCGCTATCAGAA
>JBCDAP010000455.1:0-2378 GCA_039185335.1 Planctomycetota bacterium
CAACGAGCCATCCCTGGGTGCCCGAATTGAAATCGGCCGTGGTCGGCGAAACAGCGGCCGAAGCGGCAGAAGCGGTCAGAGCGACAGCAGCGAGCGCACATGTACGAACGGGGAACAACATGACGGTGTCTCCTCTAAAAGGAAGGGGAACAGATGTAAGCCCGACAGATCAAGCCATCGGAAGACGTGTACTTCAGTGATAAGCCACTTCGGAGAGCCATCTTCTCTCAACAGTGACTGAGACTCATTCCCAGGGACTCACAGTACCGCTCTTTTTGCGCTATGTCAATGGTGCCATTCCGGGAAAACACGAATATCTGCAAACCAACAGGAAACCATGACTTCATGCTGATCGCCTTTCACACCAACTGGCGATCAAGCAAGCGGTATTGGACCGCCTCAGCGACCGCGGATTCGTCGATCGCTTCTGAGCCTCGAAGATCCGCGATCGTTCGAGCCACTCGGCGGATCTTGTCAAAGGCACGCGCCGAGAGCCCGAGCGAAGCGATCGCCTCTCCTAACAATCCCTCGGCCCGTGATTCCAGCGGTGCGTAATCATCGAGTTGCTTGCCTGTAAGCTTGGAGTTGAGCGTTGCCCCTTGTCTTTCTTGCTGGAGTCGTCTTGCTTCGGCGACGAGCGCCCGCATCTCGCTGGTCGATGTTCCGACCCTGCCTCGCGAAAGCTCTTGCCACGGGATAGCAGGCGCTTCGAGGTGAACATCGATCCGATCGAGCAGCGGACGGGAGACGCGCGAAAGGTAACGATCCATCGCTCGACGCCCGGCGACATCGGTCGGCATATCACCACGGGCTGTCGGATTCATGGCAGCAACGAGCATGAAATCTGCTGGAAAGCGGGCGGCGGAGTGTGCTCGAGCGATGGTGACCGTTCCTTCTTCCAGCGGTTGGCGCAAGGTATCGAGAACAGCACGCGGGAATTCGGGAAGCTCGTCAAGGAAGAGGATGCCTCGATGCGCGAGCGAGATTTCGCCGGGTTTGGGGATAATCCCGCCTCCAATAATCGCGGTCGAGGAGGCAGTGTGGTGGGGAGCTCGAACAGGCCGATTGGTCACGAGACCAGGGCCGGCAGAGGAGGGACCAGCGAGACGTCCCACCGCTGAGTAGATACGTGTGACCTCCACGGCTTCGTCGGGCGACATCGGCGGCAAGATGCCCGGCAGAGCGCGAGCCATCATGGTTTTTCCAGTTCCTGCGGGCCCGAGCATGAGGACGTTGTGCGAGCCGGCGGCAGCAACGGTAAGGCCTCGTTTGACCGCTTCTTGACCTCGAACCTCAGCGAAATCGACATCTGCGGAGGCCATGCGAACCTCCTGAGCAATATCAACCAACGGTTCAGGAGAAGGATCCAATTCGGCGTTCAGCAATGCAACGACTTCGGAGAGTGTTGATATGCCGATGACCTGGATGTTGGGAACGACGGCTGCTTCCGGAGCATTCTGAGCCGGCACAATGATGCCTTCAAGACCTCGGCGACTCGCAAGATCCGCGGCGGCAATCACACCTTTGACCGGACGGAGCGAGCCGTCGAGCGCAAGCTCGCCGGCGAAGAGGTATCGGCTCGGATCGACCCCGATCGCGGGTGCCCGTGCGGTCTGCGTCGACATGAGCAAACCCACAGCAATGGGCAGGTCATAGACGGGGCCTTCTTTGCGAATGTCGGCCGGTGCAAGATTGACGAGCAGCCTTCCCTCGGGAAATCGGAAACCGGCATTGAGCACGGCTGTGCGAACACGTTCGATCGATTCTCGGACCGCTGCATCAGGAAGCCCCACCACGGTCGCCTTCCAGAAGTCCGTCTCATCGAGATCGACCTCGACGGTGCAAGGCGAAGCATCGATGCCGGTCAGAATGAAAGAATGAACTGAAGCGAGCATATCCAAAAAATAACCAAACACGCTGTTCGCCGCAATGCTTGTTTGCGATTTGTCAGTGCTTTTTTGTCCTTACAAAACAAGGAAATGACAACCCTCATCCGCGTTTCTCGCCTGTACCACTCCGAACAAATACGCGATAATTTGGTTAACCTGAATTCAGGCAACATCATTCATCACGTCTAAGGAGTTTCCTGTGCGAATCAAAGATCATGACTCCAATAAGAAGATGAATTCATCGTGCGGCCCGGCGTCGAAGAACAAAGAATGCTCTGCGACAATGCCAGGTGCTCAACTCCATGATTTGTGGATAACAGGCACGTGTTGGCTGCAACGGAAGGGGATACGAAATGGAAGGCCATGAGCCTGCCTACGAACGACACTTGCGAGTGTTTCTGGTTGCGAATGACGAGGAGTACGCGAAATCGATCCGACAAGCTCTGCTGCGGCTTGATGTCGACGGCATTCAGTTCGCCCGGTCGGCAC
>JBCDAP010000456.1:0-2355 GCA_039185335.1 Planctomycetota bacterium
GCGGTGGAAGACCGAGATCGGCACCGTGTCGCCATGGACCAGCTTCGTGCACAGCGTACGGATGGACGAGTTTGCGGAAGCAGCGTTAGCCGATGTACCTCCAAGCGTACCGAAGCCGTTGTGGGATCGCCTCGCCGACAAGGCCGATGGCAAGGTCGTCACGATCGGTGCGTGCGGAGGGGTATGGCAAACGCGAACGGAATGCCAAGCGACTGTGCTTGACATCGAGGCTTGCCGGACATCTTCCTCCAATCCTCATTGTTGGCTATTCCCTCCTCGATGCGTGCATCCGTCATCATGGCAAGCACATGTTGAACCGCTGCGTCGGCACCCAGCATCCATCTTGTCATCGGACCTGCTTGAGCTTGTACCGAGAGCAGACGTGATCGATCAAAGGGTAGACTCTCGGCTTTCACTCGCAGCACAGGTGCTAGCTGAATTCGAGACCTTGCGGACAACAGCAGGGTTTTTTGCTGATCGAATCGAGCCGAGATACTTGTTTATTGGGATCGATCTTTTGGCTCGTTTCCCTGGTGTGCTGAGCACTAAAAAGGAACCAAAGGATGATCCATTCGGTCCGGCGTGCCGAGCACGGCAGTGGCAGAAGATTCGATCTCTTGTTACCGAATTGAAGCTGGTATTGCGTCCAGACACCCGCGTATTGATCATTGCCGATGGGCCAAGCCGGTTCGATGCGGCGTCCACGCCAGCGTGGCCCATCAAAGGCACACGGTCGCCCGAACAGCTTGCTCTTGATCTGATCGGTGAGGTCGATCCCGAAGGGGCACAGAATACTCCGCAGATTAAGGGACGCCCAGCGTCGGAGATCGACCTTCACCGCAGAGACCTTGAAATAGTCACCCGCATGCAGAGTGGATAAGAGTGTGTTCCATACAATTAAGGATAAATCAGAAACGATCAGAAAGCATCATTAGTCAATGCCTCTCTTGCGGTTCTATTGGTTTTTCCGACTCATGCGCAAGTACTCATTACAGTGATTACATCGCGCATCAAAACGCCGCCCGGGGGCGGCGTTGCTGCACGCCCGTTGAGGGCGTGCAGAGTTGGGTTGGTCTGATGTACGGGCGATGCCCGCTCAGTTGGCGAGCGGGGGCGGCGCGAGGGTTCCTCGCACTTCGATGTTGTCGACGACATACTTTTCGCCGGCGTTGGTCTGCCAGGAGAGCTGGATGATGATCTCGTCGGCGCCGGCGGGAACGGTCAGGGACATCTGCTCGTAGACGTTGTTTGTAGTGAGGTTGCCGAGTTCGAACGCAGCGTTGCCGGGTGAGCCGTCGACGAAGACCTGCGCGGCGAACCAGTCCGTCCAGGGGCCGGAGGCTTCCAGGGATCCGACGCTCTTTACGTCGAGCGTGATGTCAATAGTGCCGGTGTAATCGGAGACGTCGATGTCCTCGCTGTTCCAGAGGCCGTAGCTGACCTGGTTGGCGGTGTTAGCGGTCTCGCCGAGTTCAAGCTCATAGTTCTGGACGCCGTAGGTCGGGCTCGGGATCAGGATGAGCGAGTCGTCCGTCGACCAATTGGAGGCGGGGAATGGCGTGGCCGTGTCTGCTCGTTCGCCGTTAGCCCGACCGAGAAAATCTTCGTACCAGACCGTGACTTCATACGGGAAGGCTCTGAAGATGTCGAAGTAGCCATCCATGAATGATCGAAGAGCTGGTTGGCTTGCGATGGGGGTGCCGCCGCCAAAAATCGGGACGAATGTGATGCCGGCGGGTGCCGAATCATCGATAAAGAAGGCACTGAAGCTTTCTGCAAAGTCTTCGGTTCCAGATCCGCTAGCGTAGTTGCTGACATATTCGTCGTTGGCGTTGGGGTCGTGCCACCAATTGCTTGGAGTCACATCTTGAACCAGACCAACTGTTCGAGCCGGATTGCTGACCCAGCCGCGGCTCATCGCGAACTCATTAAAGTTAAAGTTATCTTGCGTATGGCCGATCTCGTGAACCATCGTGTTATACATATCGTTGCGGGCTGCTGAGGAGAGCGATGACGCGGTCCCGATCAGAGTACTCGTAAAGGAAATGAAAGCCGGGCCGGCATTCGCCTTGCTTGAGTTTGGTCCAGATACCAGCGGGCCCCGCTTGATGAATCGTATTGGGACCCAGGCAAAGTCTCCTCCGATTTCGAGCCTGTCTTCGAGCATTGAGTTGTTGCCGACATGGTCGTAGAGTCCGTGAAGCATCTCGTCGAATCGCTCGGCGTGAACATCGAGCCAGCTACCGAAATCGAAGGTCGAGGTACCATTGTCGTAATCGCTCGCGTCAACAATCGGCACCTGAATATCCGAAGTGGTGTCATCGGTGATCGCATCCGCGGATTGCAATCGCATCA
>JBCDAP010000457.1:0-2337 GCA_039185335.1 Planctomycetota bacterium
CGGTGAATAGAGTCCAATTCTCGTCCGCAAACCACACATTCTCGGCTGTGATCAGCCCGCGAGGGATATCGTCACGCTCGATTTCTTCACCAGAACCGAACTGGTCCGTGCCGTGATCGTAGATGAAGTACCCCGACAGCTGGCCAAGAAAGTCACCAGAATCCCAGCTCGAGTCGAGCCCGAACCCCATGCCGCGTTCAAGATAACCGTCAATCGTCAACTCAAGGCTGCCATTCTCCGGCGCTTCCAAGCCCAGCAGCGGGTACACATCGAGCACCGTCGAAATCACATTCGCGCCCGATCGGCTGCCCCACGCAAACTCGCGGATCACCGACTGTTGCAGCTCGCCACGCACCCGCGGCACGCCCATCACCGTCGAATCACCGACACGAAAACCGACACCTTCAGCGTCTACAAGCACGCGCTCGCCCGCATCCGGATTCCCGGCCACACGCTCGACACGAGACACCGTCACTTCAGAAGCCCCGATCGAGAAGTGCGGCTTTGCAAACCCCACATTCGACATCGTGACATCGCCGGCATGCCATTGATCCAGCGACAACTGGCGAATCGCCTCCGCACGCATGTAGATCGGCAGCCCCCTCTTCTCGTCATACGTCCAAAAAACCGCATCCAGGGCCAACGCTTCATTCGAATCCGGTCGGTAATACAAACGCTCGCCGCGCAGCGTGTAATCACCGTTCGTCACAATCACCGCGCCTTCGAGATAGATCCCCTCGATGTCTTCGGACACGGTCGAAACGGATTCGCTCGAAGCCCCTTCCGCGAACAGCACCACCGCTCGCGTTGCCGTCAATTCGACCGGCCTGTCTTCTCCGGTCGGCTGATATTGGATCGATACGCCACCCATCATCACGGCCGCATCCGAACCGTTCTCCATCGCGAAAGACTCGATCTCAGGCGCGAACGCAGAGACCGTCCCCTCACGCGGCAACCGCACCGCAACCCGCTCCGCCGCCGGCTGCACCTGCTCGCGAGGATCAGGGAACAACTGATCGATCGGCTTCGGCGCAAACTGCGACGGATCAATCCTCGCAGGAACCGGAATCGCCGCGAGAACCGGCTCTTCTTTGGGAAGGGGTTGATTCGTAATCTCGAGCAGCAATCCCGCCAAACGATCTTCCGACTCCAACAGGAAATCACGGTTGACTTCGGGTCGGCCACGCAGCAATAGATCCGTCGACAAATCGATCTGAGCATCGACCAGCACCGCCGTCACGAGCAGGCGATCCGCCTCCTGCGCCAACGCCCCGGGCGCACTCGCCGGCGAGCGAAGATTGTCGAAGTACATCGCGATCTGATGCCCGCGTACCTGCTGAACGTTCTCATCATCGTCAAGCACGTTCAACGTGATCGGCTCGATCCACACGGACAACCGATCCGCGTAGAACGTCGTCAGCCCGATCCTGGCCTCAACATCTCGTTCGAGCAGCAGCCGCTGCACATTCTCGACTTCCCACGCATGCCCTCGCCTCGCGGCGAAGGACGCATCGTTGGCTCTTGCTGGAGCAGGCAGGTCGATCCCAGCGAAGTCCTGCCCGGAGTACACCGGGATCGTGGCCGGGTCGGCTTGCGCCGCCGCCGAACCCGCTGCCAAGACCAACAAAGCCGCCATTCCGGTGATTCGTGAAGCCCTCATGTTAGGTAAACACTAACCCCACCAGACCCACCACGCAATTGGGCTAGAACAACGAACACACCACCAAAATGAACAAGGAAGCGAACAGCGATCAGGCAGGCAGCCGCTCACCGATCGAGGACTCATCGCCCGAAACAATCTTGGCGGTCTCGCCCGCCGTCTCGATCAGGTCCGCGTTACCGTCTGTCTGAACCGGGTACTTGGCGTGACCGTTCAGGCTCGCCGCATCCCGCTGAGCGGCACTCGCTCCCGGGAAGTGCTCGCCCTGCCATGATGCTGGGTAATTCCGATCATCGATCCCCATCGCCGCCTTCGTCACAAACAGCGGGCGGAACGTGTCCACCATCACCGCCAACTCGTGCGTGTACGTATGCTCCATCGAAGCCTCGATCGTCCCAGGATGCGGCCCGTGCGGGATCCCCTGCGGATGACATGTGACCGAACCGATCTCGATGCCCTTCCGCGAACCGAAGTTCCCTTCAACGTAGTACAGCACCTCGTCCGAATCGATGTTCGAGTGGTTGTACGGCACCTTGATCGCGCGCGGATGGTAATCCAACATCCGAGGGCAAAACGAACAGATCACGAAGTTATGCGCCTCGAATGTCTGATGGATCGGAGGCGGCATGTGCAACGCGCCCGTGATCGGCGAGAAATCATCGATATTGAAGATGTAC
>JBCDAP010000458.1:0-2332 GCA_039185335.1 Planctomycetota bacterium
TTCCGATTGACCGCACTGCCACACAAGATCCTCGATACCGTTCGTCGGCTGATACTCATTGATAGTGTTCAGAAGTATTTGCCGCGCTGTCTCACAGTCCCCTCGTTGGGAAGCTTCCCAAAGACCCTGGATCCGCTGTTTGAGCTCACCCCAGGGCAGGAACTCCTCTGCCGCACGCATAATTCTCTGATGATGCGTCCCAACAACATCGTTGCCGATCAGAAGCTCCTCGTACAGCTTTTCAGCGGGTCGCAATCCGGTGTATTGAATCTCAATGTCGCCGTCGGCGTTTTCATCGTCCCGAACGGTAAATCCCATGAGATTTATCATGCGATAAGCAAGATCGCGGATCAGCACCGGTTTACCCATATCAAGAACAAAGACATCGCCACCCTGCCCCATGGATCCAGCCTGAATGACTAGCTGAGCGGCTTCCGGAATGGTCATAAAGTAACGAATTATCTCCGGATGCGTCACCGTGACGGGCCCGCCTTGGCGAATCTGTTCCCGGAAGAGCGGGACAACAGAGCCCGAAGAAGCCAGCACATTCCCAAAGCGAACCATGCAGAAAGTTGTGCTTTCCGATCGATCTTGAAGAGCCTGCAGCACGAGCTCTGCGAATCGCTTCGTCGCACCCATCGTATTAGTAGGATTCACCGCTTTATCGGTGGAGATGAGCACGAACGTCTCTACTCCAGCCTCAACAGCAGCTTCGGCCGTATGCAATGTTCCGAATACGTTGTTGTGCACGCCCTCAAGCACATTGTGCTCAACGATTGGCACGTGTTTGTACGCAGCGGCATGGTAAACCGTGTTCACGGAGTACGATGAGAGAATGCTCCGAACCCGAGACTTGTGATGCGCCGATCCCAACAGTGGAATAAGCTCGATTTCGAGGGACTCGGTCTCCCTCAGCTGCCGCAAGTCCTTTTCAATGCTGTACAAAGCGATTTCCGACAACTCCAGCAAGACTAATCGAGTCGGTTTCAATCGTGCAATCTGGCGACAGAGTTCAGAGCCGATCGATCCGCCTGCTCCCGTAACAAGCACAGACTTGTTTCGCACGCATGCATCGAGTAATCCCGGTACAGGCGGGACTGGATCCCGTCCGAGAAGATCTTCTACGTCAACCTCCTTTATCGAGTCCACTCTCGCACGACCGGTAACCAGGTCACTTATGTCGGGAATCGTTTGCACGTGAACTGGCAAGTTCTCGAGCGTCAAAAGAATATCGCGCCGTCGGCGGCGCGAGGCACTCGGGAGCGCAAGCAGGACTCTCGATACACCCAACTCCGCAACCATTTCTGGAAGTGCTCGCGGCGAATGCACTTCGAGACCGTTCAGTACGCTGCCCCACAATCCTTCATTATCGTCAACAAAGCAGACCGGAACGTGTTCGGCACTGCCGCTGAGCGAACTGGTGAGCCGTACGCCAGATTCGCCGGCGCCGTAAACGATCACACGGTCCCCCCGGCGGGTCGAGCCGCGAAGTAACAGGCGGCTCATCATCCGGCTACCAGAGATCCAGATCAGCACACCTGCCCAGTAGACCAGAATCGTGCGAAGCGGTATCTCGCGCGTCGGCATCACCAGACTTACAAGTGTAAGAATCACTGCAGAAAGCGCTGCTATTCGAAACGCGTTTACGAAGAGGTCAAGCCCCATGAAACGGATGACGGAACGGTGCAGTCCCATGCCCCACATGACTGGCAGCGTAGCTAGCAGCGCGATTCCAACAACGAAAGATGCTTCGGATGGAGAAGACAACCCTGGCGCAAGGGTGACAAAAAGCGACACGACAGCCACTACAGCGATCGCAGCAGCATCAGAAGCCAGCATTATTGCCTGCTTTGCCGGCCTCGGTAACTGAACTATCGATAATCTAGCTTGCCCGAAGGACCCTTGATTTTCGTCGCCCACGCGTACCCCAGTTCAACATCAGCGCGCAGTCACTTTTCTGAGCCGCTTCAATGATTTGCCGATGGTTTTTCTTATAGTATAGCGTCACGAAAGGGAAATGTGTGCATTATGTCCCAATAAGAGTTTATTCCCGCCGGGACCAGAAAATCTCGCTCGCTTACGTAGCCAACCAATCCCCGCGGTTGCTACTCAACCAGCGATGCAGCCGCGAATACCTTGTGCGCCGCTCGCACCATGTCATCGATGTCCCCGTCCTCCAACGTCGGATGCACCAAAAACATGAGGCTCGTTTGCCCCAGCTCGTGCGCTACAGGAAACGCATCAAAGCAATAGTCGTCGAACGCCCGCTCCCTATAGATTTCAGGGCATGAGCCGGAAAGACCCGGAATTCCCTCGGCTGCCAAGGCTCGAA
>JBCDAP010000459.1:0-2325 GCA_039185335.1 Planctomycetota bacterium
CATCCCGTCAACGCGATACCGGATCAGCAGCTTGTTCTCAAGAGGCTGGATGTGGACATCCGAAGCCTTCTGCCGCAGCGCCTCGAACAGAATCATGTTGACGAGGCGGATCACCGGCGTCTGTCTTGCCAAACTCAACAGATCCGTCGCGCCAGAGAGCGAACTCGATGCTCGCTCGAACGCTGACTCGTCGAACGGGATGTCCTCGACAATCTCGGTGACCAGATCCTGCTTCTGCTCGAAACCGCGGTTGATGATGTTGCCGACCGCTGCCCGTGGGCTCAGCACCACGTCGATAGGCATGCCCAGCATCGACTCAATCAACGAGAACGCCACAGGCTGGAGCGGCGCGGCGGTCGCAACCCGCATGGTCTCTCCGTCAGAAGAGATCCCCGCGACATGATGTCTTCTTGCGAGCGAGCCTGGGATAACTTCGTAGAACGTTTCGGCCGATTCCTCGAGCCGAGGTTCCTCGACAAACTCAATCCCCAACCGATCGGCCAGACGGACCAGCGCCGTCTGCTCATCCGTCGCGTTGAGTGTCAGCAGCACATCCCAGGGCTCCTCATCGGCCCCATCCGTCTGAGCGAAGCGTTCGAGCAGCTCGCCGTTTACGCCGAGGGCTTCGAGAAAGTCGACCTTTTCACCATTGTGTTCGCTCAAGGATCACTCCATGATGAAGTTGCGGCGAAGCACCCGCTCGTCCAACGGACGATAGGTCGGAATCGGGATCAAAGCCGGCCTCAGCTCAGGCCATTCGCCCTCAACCCCAGCAAGCTCGCGACGAGAGCCGCTCAGCAGCTTGAGCTTGCCGTGATTCGGATCATCCAGAATCCGCGGTGTAATGAACACATAAATCCGCTGACGCGATGAACGCTGAGCGTAATCCTTGAAAGCATTCCCAAAGAACGGGATATCTTTCAACAAAGGGATGCCCGAATCCGATTGGCTGAAATCTTCAAACTCAAGCCCGCCGACAACCAGAGTCGTATCGGTTGGCAATGTCACGATCGATTCGTAGCTATCGCTCGATGTCGGCGGCTGGAGGTTCGCCTGCTGACGCGACAAATCGAACGCAGAGAGCTCAAGCGAGTACTCGAGAATGATGTCTCCTCCGGCACCGATTTGAGGGCGAACGGTCAGCGTTGTCCCCGCTTCGGCAGTACCACCCTGCGTTATCGTTGTCACCCCCGCCGAATCTCGATCGGTTGACGCGAAGGGTTCGATGTCCTCTCGAACAATCGTTGCCGTGGAGTTGTCGTTGACAACCACCTCAGGGCGGCTGCTCACCCGTGCTGTCCCATCAGCAGCGAGCGTCCGGAGACCAAAGCGAAACACATCCGTGTTGAGCAAACCCAGCGAAAGACCGCCGGTGTCGGGGCCGGCCGGGAAACCAAAGCCACCATCATCGGTGTCGAAGGTCGTCTGGTCTCCAGAGAAAAGCGAGATCGAGCCCGTTTGCAATCCGAAGTCAGTCACCCAATCAAAGTCAGAATCGACACCGATCGACACGATATGAGCCTCGATCAGCACCTGAGGGCGACGCTTGTCGAGCTGCTGAATCAGCTTTTCGAACTGTGCATGAGCAACCTCGGGCGCCCGAATAATGATCTGGTTATTCGCATCGTCCGCAACAATCGTCGTGTTGTCTTCGGTTGCTACAAACAATGAATCGGCATCAACCTCATCCGGCCGGATGCCGGCGTTCTGCAGCGCCAGAGCCGCTCCGCTCGACTCCGGAAGAAACGGTGCTCTCGCCTGGTTGGCTTCCGGCGAGGCGATCAGCTCATTCAGAACATCAACGATGCCCGAAGCCGTGTCCGACGCGCCGCCTCCACCGCCGCCTACGCCCGAGTCGCCACCGCCAGAGCTCCCACCACCAGAAGCACGGGCATACTGCAATTCGTACACGCGGATCACGATCTCGTTTTTGACTTCTTGCTCGCGGAACTGCTCGACGAGTTGCCCCACAATGGCATGCTGAGATGGGGTGCCGAAGTAGACGAACGTGAAGGTCTCCTCGTCGACGAGGAAGCCGCTGCCGTGCAAGGCACCTTCTCCGGCAGCCCCGAGGTTCTGCTGATTCACCGGGCTTTGGCGATTCCGGAAACCGCTGCTCCCACCAAATCCGCCGGTTCCCTGGCTCACGTAGTCCGCCGGCCCAAGCCCGAGCCGCTCTGAAGCCTTTAACACATCGTCCAGTACCGTCCCAGCGATGTATCGCCGAGCCAGCAGCAAGGACACCCGATCTACCTGCTCAACGAGTTCTCCAACAATCCTCGCCTCCTCGCCCGTCCCGCGGAACAGGATCGCATTTCCCTGCGC
>JBCDAP010000460.1:0-2322 GCA_039185335.1 Planctomycetota bacterium
CGCGGATCCGATCGCGGCGGCTCCACGCCCCGGATCGAGCAATTCCTCAGCGCGTGCGGTCTGAACTGCCCGTGCCGTGCTCGGAGCTGCGATCAACTCCGCTTGTGGGTACTGAATGCTCAAGAACTTTCGGCATTGCGAAAATGCCTCCGGCTTCGAGTGGATACGCCTGATCTCCGCAGGCTGACAGTTCGCCAGCAGACAATGATGCACAGCCAGCTGCACCTCAGTGTAGATCCGCACATCGCGATTGGAAGAGTCACGGAACGCATCGAGCGATTCAACAACCCCGCCGCCGATCGAGTTCTCGATCGGAACCATCCCGTACTGGCATCGTCCTGCTTGAACCTCGGTAAAGACACCGCGATCTCGTGCAGGTTCTCGAAGGAGACCGACTGACCAAAGTGCTTCACCGCCGCGGCATGGCTAAAACTGCCCTTCGGACCGAGGTAACCAATGCGGAGCGGCTGCTCCAACGCGAAGCTACCCGACATCATCTCTTTCCAGATCGCCTCGAGCGTGCGAGCAGGAAGCGGGCCGGGCGACTCCCCCAAGACCTTGGACAACACCGCTGCCTCGCGGTCAGGGGCGTAGATAGGCGTCCCGTGCTTACGCTTGTACCGCCCGACATCTACTACAAGCTGGGCACGCTGGTTGAGCAGTTCGACCAGCTGGCGATCCACAGCGTCGATGCGAACACGGAGCTCATCGAGTGACGGGATCGGGCGATCGTCGGCCTCTCGAGAATCGTACTGTGCTGCTGTTTCTTGCTGATCTGACATACCGAGCGATCCGATCCCAATGAACAAACTGATTCCCTGCTCCAACGGGGCGACGCCGCTCCGAGAGGGTAAGGTACCGCATCGGAGCCGCTCGATGTCCAGCACATCCATCATTCTGTTCGACGGGTCATGGTCGCAGACGTGGGCTGGCATGCTCAGCGCGGTGGGTTCGCTCCCGCTTTCTACGCATGCAATCGCGATCGCGGCCCTCCTCGCCGGCCTCTGGGCTTGGGCCTTCGGCCACCGAACCATCAAGCTCGCCTCAGCCGTCCTCGGCGTAATCTGGGGGGCTTCGGTGGGTATGTTCGCTTTCGCCCCGCTTGCCGCCTCGCTCGGAATCCACCCAGCGTTCCTCGCAGCAGCGATGGCCGTCCTCGGGCTCATTTCTGCGATGCTGATGTTCCGTGGTCTGGTATCTGGTGCGTGTGCCCTGCTCTTCGGGCTCGCGGTACCAACGATTTTGGTCGCCGTGCTTGAATTCACAGACGCTCCTTCACCTGAAGAAACGCGAGTGCCAACCGCCAGCGATGTGCTGTCAGAGCAACAAGAGGAGGACCTTCGGACCGCGAAGGAAGTTGCCGATGTGCTCGGGATCACGCCGGACACATCCGCCGGCGCGCTGGACCCAGCCCTGCAATCAGCGGCCGACCGCGTTTCGGGGTTCATGGAGGAGCTCTGGGAAACGCTCGAGCCCCGTTGGCAAGCATTGCCGCAAGCGAGACAGCTCGCCGCGATCCTCGGCGCAATCTTTGGTGTGATCGTCGGCTTCTCGATGGGAATGCTGATGACCAACACAGGGGCGCGAATCGCAACGCTCGCCTTCGGTGCCGCTGCATGGCTGTTCGGCGGCGTCTGGCTGCTGGAACTCATGAACGCAACACCCACGTTCTTGCTTGAGCGATCCGCGCCCGTCTGGCTCGCGGTCTGGGCCGGAGTGTGCATGATCGGCATCGTGATACGCGCGACCGTGAAGACCAAGCCGAAGGCATCGAAAGAAAACGAAGCGTGAGCACGAACTCAACGACCATGATCAAGCTGCTCCGCTTGCTCGGATTCGCAGCCAAACGTCCGAGGCGTAAACCATTCAAGCATCGCTACGCCCTGACCGAGCAACAGCCGATCGGTGAATTCGAAGCCAAGATGGTCGCCGGGATGTTCCGTGAGCGACGCGAGGTCTTCGTCACCGCGTTCTGCAACGATGAAGATGTGCTCCGCGTCACAGCATCGGTGGGCACATTCAATCGATGCCGTCCTGCCGACGACCCGCGCCGATGGGCGCACCACGCCGGACGGGTGGGCGCCACGCAGATCCGCCAGTATCACAACCACCCTCCGGGAAAGGGTGCGGAGAAGCCCTCACCGCAAGACCGTCGAGCGCATCGTCAGCTTGTTGGGATTCTGGAAGAAACCGCGTGTGCAGCCGAACTCAAGTCACTTCTCGTTTATCCGGATCGATTCGGGCAAGCCAAAATCATCCAATACGACGAATCGGATCAGCCACACAGATCTTCGGCGGCCGATTCGAGACGTGCCCGATCCG
>JBCDAP010000461.1:0-2311 GCA_039185335.1 Planctomycetota bacterium
CCCTGACAAACCAGGTTCGATCGTGCGCCACCTCATAGACCCCCGAAGCGAGCATCACGTTCGAATCCGATTCAATGCGGATCTCGTAGCCATCAAATCCCTCGGAAGAGAAACGCTCCAGGCTCTTCGCTAGCACATCTCGATCGATCGGCCCGAGGCCCATCTGATTCCGCCATCGGTTGACGTTCGCCAGATCGCCACCAACGCGCCCCGGGAAACGAGTGATGGCGACTTCAACTTCTGTGTCGTCTTTCACGATGCGGTACGTCGCCAGCCGCATCGGACGCGGCTCCGGATCACGCAACCAGCCAATCGGAACCACCCAGGGCTCGGAGACTTCATCACCAGCGGCTTCATCGAGAGGCTCTTCGGCATCAACAGCCTCTGGAACCTGTTCAACGCCTTTGGCGACCACGTGCTCTTGAATATCACGATCATTGCAAGCCGAAAAGACAAGCATAGTGGTGCAAACAAGCACGCCATTCTGAAACAAGATCCGCAGCCGCGAACTCGAATCGAAGGCACAAGACAAGTAAAGCATGTCTTTCATGGACCGATCATTTTATCACGAAACCGTAACGAACAAACACTCATATCGGGTATCTCTACAGAGGCGCGGCCACGCATCGCTGTATCTCGGGAGCTTGCCCAGAATCACTCCCTCTGCGAGTGCTGCTTCCTTGTCGGTTTGTCATGCCTCGGTCTGGCTCGTGGTCGTCGTGCTGCTTCATGAAGGCTAGATGAGTGTCAAAGGACCTGACAGAGTGGAAACGCCGGCCGGGAAGTGGAAAAAGAGTCTCACGACGCGATTCTTTAGATCCTCAACCGTTTCGAGTACGCTCGCGGTTCTTCACAGAGGCCCTTCCCAAACTGAGCAGCCAGGAGCGTAAACCATGCATATGGAATCCACACCAGAACACGAGTGGTTGAAGCAACTCATCGGCGAATGGGAGTACGAGCACAAATGGATCACCGGGGAAAGCGACGAGACCATGACCAGCAAAGGACGAGAAGTCTTCCGTCCCTTTGGTGATCTCTGGGTCATCGGTGAACTGACCGGCACCATGCCCGGAGGCTCCGAGATGACCGCCCTCACCACGCTGGGCTTCGACCCGGTCAAAGGGAAGTTCATCGGGAATTGGATCGGAACACCGATGACGCACATGTTCATCTACGAAGGAGAACGCAACGCGGACAACACCGTTCTCACACTCAACTGCAGCGGCCCGAGCTTTGAGGATGTGAGCGAGATGGCTGATTATCAGGACATCATGGAGTTCAAGAGCCCCGAGGAGCGATTGTTCTTCTCCCAATACAAAGACAACGAAGGCAACTGGCAACGATTTATGGAAGGTGTTTTGCGGCGTACGAAGTGAAGCGACTCAGAAAGCTTGGCTTATCGACAACGATGGCCATCTCTATACTTCTGTCATAAGCGCCGATGCATGATGTGGATTGCCACTAATCCGCAAGACGGATGACGGAAAGCACCCGGCACGGTGCCCACAGTCTTGAACCCTAAACTCTCCCAGAGCCTGATCGCACCAACATTTGTTGAAACCACCGCATTGAATTGCATGTCCATAAAGCCAATCATGCGAGCGTACTCGATGACGTGCTCAGCGAATGCTCGACCGACACCGCGTCCGCGTGCCGCTGAGGAAACCATCCACGCCGCGTTCGCAACATGATCGCCAGGCCCCGCTGCGTTCGGTTTCAAAATCGCCGTCCCGACGATCTCGTCATCACAACAAGCACAAAGAGTGGATCGGCGATCGCTTCCATCAAATAGCCAAGCCTCACGAGCGGCGGACTCATCCATGCTCGGTGCGAACATATATGTATCGCCTGACGCGATCACCTCTCGCATGATGCGCCAGATCGCACCCCAATCAGCGGGAACCGCCAATCGGAATTCGGGATCGCTCGCCAAAGGAATCAGACCGGCGTGCCAACGCCAAGCGGAACCTTTGCCGGCTCAGGAGCTCGCTCGGGTAACGCGATCCCAAGCGGCACGCGTTTCCCGTCAGGCCCCTTCGGCGGAATACCTTCCTCGTCAATGATGCGCTGGATCGCCATCACGCCCTCGATGAGCTGCTCGGGACGTGGCGGGCAACCCGGAACGTACACATCGACCGGGATGAACTGATCGCACCCTTGGACCACGGCGTAAGTATCGAACACGCCACCTGTTGAAGCACAAGCACCCATGGAGATCACCCACCTCGGCTCGGCCATCTGCTGATAAATGTGCTGGAGCACCGGCATGGTCTTGATCGAGATCCGACCCGCGACAATAAGCAGATCAGAC
>JBCDAP010000462.1:0-2282 GCA_039185335.1 Planctomycetota bacterium
AGAATCCAATGCGAAGTGTTTGTGTCGCTGTTCCATCGCCGTTGTCAACATTGCTCGATGCCAAGTACTGAACAATGGACAAGCCCAACGCGGTCCCGTCGACCTCAGGAGCAAACACTCGGCCCGAGACGGTATCCCCTGCGAGAATATCGATCGGCAAATCATTCGACGAGAAGACATCCGGATCCGGATCTTGGTTTCCGTCCACCCAGTTCGGATAGAGAAGAGCCAGCGGATCAAAGTCACCCTGGTCAGCGATGTAAGCCGCGCCATAACCTTCAGAAATTAATTGAGCGGATGCCGATGTGACGGCACCCACTGCGATAGCGCCCCCGGCGATCGCGCCGATCATTCCATTTACACAGTTCTTCATGTAAAAGCTCCCGATTCGTGCGTTGATATCAAAGGATTGATTACCCCAATAAATCCCCGCGGCGCACCAATTGCCCCGCAATGCGGAAGTTTAGCACCAAGGTTGCAAACTACAAATAAAAAAACCCTACAAGTGAGGAGACACCCTACTGAATTTCACCCCAAGTTAGTCATTGTGCTTTTGACGCAGTCGGCCAGAAGTACGCAGAAGAAGGTGATTCCGCTCAAAGATGTCAATCCAATCCTGGACAACACCAGCCCGCTCTTCAGCAGGAACCGGAGCCCCAGGAAGCGGGCAGCTGGCACCGAGCGCAGCAGCCGCAACCGCTCGATAACGCGTGAGTGTTCGATCACCGAATACTTGAACCGGTTCAAAGTCCTCAGCCATGAATATCACGGTTGGAACGCGATTCCCGCCGCAGATCCTGACAAGATCACCCAGATCAGAATGCTCATCCCGGTCAAGGAGACGAAGATCGATGCAATCAGAAGCCTCTGCGACCCGAGCCATCACAGGACACTGCTGAACACAATCCCCGCACCAATCGCCCGATAGGCAGAGCACAGGCATCTCACGAACGAATGATCCAATGAGCTTCTTCTGATCCTCGGTTAGTGAGATCTGTTCGTAAGCCGTACGCCATTGAGGCTGCTTATCAATTCCTGAAGAGTCCACATAATCCGCGAATGACTTTCCGGATTGAAACTTTTCCTGCAGGAATGCAGGAGTCAGTTTAAGAGCAGATGTCTGAGTGGTCACAACTCTTCCTTTCCAAGGGAATGGGGCAAAACGAATCCAACATCATACCCACCTCCCACTCAGACCAGAAACCACCCGACCGGGTAGTGTCGCCTGATTCCTAGAGCGAAATCACCCCCCGATTTGGCTCCAGCAAGATCGAAGCAAATGGGGAGCTAAAGAGGATCACGCTTTGGCTCGCCCGGCCGCCTCGGATACTTCGTGGGTGTGGAACGCCGCTTGTCGAGCACTACGATCTGCCCCGTCGGCGTGGACACTGTCGTCTCGTGCGTCACGCACAGCTTGTGCAACGCCCCCTTCGCCTCCGCCAGTTCCTCCTTGGCACGCTCGCCTTTGATCAGCATCACGCGCCCTCCAAGCCTAGCCAGGGGGACACAAAGTTCCGAGATCACACGCATCGCTCCAACTGCTCTCGCAGTCACGACTGCATAACGTTCACGATGCTCATCATCCTGCCCAAGGGTCTCTGCCCGCTCAGCAATCACTCGAGCATTCGCAAGCCCAATCGCATCAATCATCGCCTGCAGGTAATCCGCCTTCTTGCCGGTTGATTCGATCATCGTGAAGTCGATATTCGGCAAACAGATCGCCAGCGGAATCGCCGGAAGCCCCCCACCGCTACCGATATCGGCCACCTCTCCAGACTCCAGTTCCCCCAGCACCGAAAGAAGCGTGACCGAATCAAAGAGGTGGCGATGCCACGCTTCAATCGGATCACGAATCGCTGTCAGATTGATGCGTTCATTATTCGCGAGCAGCAAAGCCAGGTAGAGCCCGAGCCGTTCCAGCTCTTGCGATTCGAACTCGAGCCCGAAACTCTCGCACGTGCTCAGAAACAGGGGCGGCGGCAAGAGCGGCTCCGCTTCGGTCACGAACTCAATCTCGCGTTTCCAAGGCTTCTTCGCCTTGCTTTGATCTGGAACCTCGCTATGCGGCATCAGAGAATCCGACGCGATCGCGGATATGAACCCAGCACAATGAAGTCGGAGCAATGCTCAGCAGCTTCTCCGAGCGCCTCCTGCATGCTCTCATCGTTCCGGTGTCCTTGTGCGTCGAGAAAAAACGTGTAGTTCCAACTGGTGGATTTCATGGGCCGCTTATCGATATGAGTCAGATTGATGCCACGCTCTTCGAAGATCCGGAGCACAGA
>JBCDAP010000463.1:0-2281 GCA_039185335.1 Planctomycetota bacterium
CCGGGATCGAACGCCCCCGGAACAGGCCTGGGCCTTGCAATCTGCAAACGCATTATTGAGGCACTCGGCGGCACGATGTCATGTGACAGCAACCCAGGTGTGGAGACATGCTTTACGTGCCTGGTACCGCTGAAGCCTTACGGATCGGATCGCATCCAACCCGGCCCCATCGATGAGCGACACAAGCCTACAAGATCGTCACCGCTCGGCCGGAAGTCCCTTGCCGGTGTCAGAGTCCTGCTCGCGGAAGACAGCGTGCATGTGCGGGACGTCCTCAGGTACTTTGTCGTGGATATGGGCGCATCGATTGAGCATGTTGGCACCGGCCGGGAGGCAGTAGAGACCATCCGGAGTCGGGCGAGCGAGTTCGATGTCGTTTTGATGGACATGCAAATGCCCGAGATGGACGGCTACGCGGCCGCGACGCAGTTGAAGAATGCCGGAATCTCAATCCCGATCATCGCGTTAACAGCCCACGGGTTGGCTGAGGATCGCGAGAAGTGCCTCGACGCGGGGTGTGACGACTATCTCAGCAAGCCTGTGAGCCCGGACCACCTGGCGGTCACCATTCAGCGACTGCTGGACAGCACCAGCATCGAAGTAGAGACGCACCCAGATTCGGAAACGATCACGTCGGCGAAGTCCGCGCCGAGCGAGTTGATTGTCCGCTATCTCAAGCACCTGCAGTCCCAAGCGAGTGATTTCAGAGTTCTACAGCGAGAGCATGCTCAGCTCCGAAAGCAGATGCATCAGATCAAGGGAACCGCGGCGACCATGGGGTTGGTTGCGATCAGCCACGCCGCCGCTGATGTCGAGCAAGCAATCAAGCTCGAGAATGGAGATCAGAGAATCAATGAACTGCTGGAGCGACTCATAGCCCTGATTGATCAATAGTCCGAATGAGTCGATGTGCAGTGATCCTACCGACGCCCGTTCTGAAACTCGTCCAATAGCTCGGTCATCTGATTGGGGTCACCCTTCTGCTCGGACGGAGCGATGAGCGACAGGTTTGACTCATCGACATCAGTCAGAGCGAGGTTCCATAGCGCGGCTGCTTCAGCAGCAGACCTGGCCGTCAGCAGGAGATCGAGCACAACCGAACCGAAGTCCCGATCGAGGGCGCGCTTGGGCACCAGCACGATGTCACCGGCAAGCAGCGCTTCGTCCAGCCGGAATCGGCCACGCTCCTGGATGGCTCCTTCGACTCGACCGTCCGCCCGCACGACGTAGATCCGATCCTCGTCCGCAAGTTCTGTCAACCCACCCGCCTGATCGATGAGCGACTCGGTCGTGATTGCCGGATCATACACGACAGTGAGCGGATTGAACACGTTGCCCAGCACGCTCACGGTCTTCGATTTTCGCGGGATAAAGAGGGCATCACCCGGCTCAAGCGTGAGATCGAAGTCCGATCCAGGGAAACCCGCCCGCATGAACGGCACAACGATGCGCCCGTTGGCCTGCGTGTTCCGAAGCCGGCCCAGCAACGATTCGGTCTGTCGCAGCTGAATACGGGCAGACGCGGCTTCCTTGTTGCGTGCAGAGTTCACTCGCTCTTCGAGGACCCCCTCGATACGCTGCCTGTTTCGCTCGGCGAGTTCCTGCCAGCGATCGAGCTGGGCGTCACGAACACCGCGGCGTGTGAATCGCGAAGCACGGAGATCCGCCTCGGCCAGCAAACCACCGGCTGCGGCGATCAGGTCGGTGATTCTCGAATCAGCGGGGAGAACGAACTCTCCGGGGAATCGGACCAGACCATCGATCCGCACGCGCACCTCCGCTCGGCGGAGCCTGCGGACCACCACCTGATCGCCGTTCTGGAGCAGCGGACCGCGGTGACGCCCTTCGAGGATCGATCCGAGTTCGATGCGGAAGCGATCGACATCGAGGATCGTCGATGAACCGACACGTTTGCGTCGAATCAGTTCGGCCTGCTCTCGATGCGCATCTTCAGTCAGATTTCCCGACAGCGCGAGCAGGTCTCCGACTCGCAGCCCGGCCGTCTGCTCGTAACGCCCGGGACGGCGAACCGCCCCGATGACTTCAACAACCGGCATCTCATGGGCGTCTCTGAATGTGGTCAACCTCAGATGGTCGAGCGGTGCAAGCCGCAGATCATGCTCGGGATCCCCCGCGAGCGCCCGTTCAACATCAACGATGAGTACCCGCCGGCTTGTCGATCTCACGCCCGCGTCATACTCGGTGTTCCTTGGGACCCGTGCACTCTGCAGACGCGAGAGCACCGCCTGTTCCGGAAAAGCGTCGACCTCGAGACCGCCAC
>JBCDAP010000464.1:0-2277 GCA_039185335.1 Planctomycetota bacterium
CCCGCGTGATCAATCCCGAGAGTCAATCGCCTCCTGCGTGTTGTAGGCATCGGCACAACGGCACACGATTTCTTTGGATCCAGAATCTGCCCGGCATTGATCGACCGGCCCAGCATGCCGCCGAGATCGAACGCGAGTCGATGGTTGTGGGCAAACTTCGCCTCCACAACCCAGTCTTTGAGTTGGTGTTTGTACTCGCCTAGTGTCACCAAGCCATCCCATGGCAAACGCAAACCTTGGCAAGAGCCGCATCCGAATTCTGGCACCGTCTCGCCTTCGCCGACCGGCTGGCCGCAGCGATCGCAATAGGCTCCCGCCTTCAACGCCCTGAAGCCCGTGTCCCGAACCCGATGCGCAAGCGGCTCGGATGTTGGTAGAAGCCACGCACGTTCACACGCGTGCGCTGTTCGAGCAATTCCCTCGTACCAGCGTTTGAGATCTTGATCCGGCTCCGGCTCGTTCATCGGAGAATGATCTTTGACCACAGCACGATTCGAGCGCACTCGTTTGGGTGGCCAGTTGAAACCATCCTTTGGTCCCAATGATTCGGAAGACTCGGCTTCTGTCTCGTGCATCACGCCGCTGCGGTAATGGCGCATGCGTTCGAAATGAACGCGCGGTACGCGGCAGCATCGATCTTGGTAATCACATCCAAGGGTGTGAAGACCTCAATCATGCAAGGCACCTTGACTTCGTAATTCTCTAGCAACTCCGCGAACTGTGTCCAATCGATCGTGCCGTCGCCTGGCATCTGGTGATTGTCCACCAAGCGATCGTTATCGTGCAGATGGATGTAAGCCGTGACGTCTGCGGACGCTTTGAACGCCTCGAGCATGTCACCTGTGAAGTGCGCGTGTCCTGTGTCAAAGCATAAGCGAACTCGCTCTGAGCCCACCGCACGCACATGTTCGGCAAGCGCCATCACGTTGTGCCCGAGCGGCGCGATGTATCCCATATTCTCGAGCACAAACGTCACACCCTCTTCTTCGCCGATATCCGCCAAGCGTTTGGCGAATTCATCGAATGCGGGCCAAAGCTCTTTTTCCATGCGGTGAGCTTCTTCCGCCGAGAGCTTGGGAAAGTTGAACGGCTCCCCCTCGGGTGGCTTTGTGTGCCCCGCGGGATGAACAACAACAACTGGACCACCCAGCTCTTTCGAGAGCTGAGCTTCCTTCCTGTAGAGCTCGAGGCAGTGCTCGCGATGTGCGGGGTCTGGAGAGGTGGGATCGATGTCGTGCGAGAACACGCCGTGCATCGAGTCGATGCTGAGCCCGTGCTGTTCGCAGGTCTTTATCGCTTGCTCGACTGTGGGTGGAGCTTTCAGGTTGCGATAAAACTGTGCCCCGGTGCAGCCGAATGCGGCATAGGTCGCGAGAAACTCGTCCACATCAAAGTCGAATCCGAATGGTGCAACGGTGCTCAATGTTCGCATGCCAAACTCCGAAAACGAACGCGCGGCGGCGGGGCCGGTTGTCTTGCCGGAGCTTGGGCTTGAACCGGCGTGCGCAAAGGGTAGCGGATTCTGATCCATCATGAGCCGTTCCGGATGTATCGGCCAAGAAAGTTCCTGAACGCAAACACACCGGTGAAAAACTGCCTTTCGATTCGATCATGCGAGCCGATCGGTTCCCGAGCACCCTCTTAGGCAACGTGAAGAGCGATCTGGCGCACGGTCCAATAATCGTTCCCGGACGATGAGCCAATCGGCTTGCTGAGCCCAAAGCACTCTGAATATGCGGTTTATGCCGGCGGGGCTCTCCTTCCATTCCCAAGCGAATGCAGAACCGCTTGCTACGCCTTCCGCCCAATCTCACGCTGAATGTTGATCGCTCATCTGTGCTTGAGGAGCAAGTTATGTGGACCCTTCGACTTATTTCGGTAGCTCTGCTGGGACTCGGTCTCGCTCTTGGTGGTTGCGGAGGCTCCGAGGCTTCCGCTTCGACCAAGAAACCATCCGGCCCGTACTACGAAGGCTGCTGGTTCCAGGATGGCGCTGTGCGCTCCGGATCTTCGTTCCTCGAACTGATGCCGAACGGCGAGTTTGTGTACCAGCGAACAATGGCTGCGCAGATCAAGACCCCCACCCATCGCGGGCAGTGGCGTATCGATGGCGCTACCGGCCAGATCCGCATCTTCAAATTCCTGTCGGCCGGCGGCACAGCGCACAAGCCATTCGCCGCATTCAAAGTCGAGTGGCCCTACCTCATCCCCATCAACCACGAGACCGGGGAAAAGAAAGGTCGACACTACGTGAAGCGCGAAACGATCCCGTCGTAC
>JBCDAP010000465.1:0-2258 GCA_039185335.1 Planctomycetota bacterium
CGGCCGGGCGGTGCGCGGCAAGACGCGCGCCCAAGCGTTCTAAACGCAGGTGAGCACTGGTCATTCGGTTAGAAACGACAAGACGCTGTCGCTTCCAAGATCGTTCGAGAAACAAAAACTGATCGCTGAGTGAGCGCCCGAAGAGATCGCGAAGGCGAGCTTTGAGAGCGTTCACCTGCTGAAACAACGCATCGCGATCGGGAGTCAATCGCATCGCGGCCTGTGTTGGTGTGGCGCACCGCAGATCAGCAACGAGCTCGGCAACAGTCGTATCTGTCTCATGCCCGATCGCCGCGACAACAGGAATCTTGCAGTTCAGTATCGCGTCGGCCACCGGACGCTCGTTGAACCCCCAAAGGTCTTCCATCGAGCCACCACCTCGCGTGACCAGAACCGCATCAACGCCGAGAGATGCGTGATCCTTCGAGATTCGGTTGAGCGTTGCGCCGATCTGTCTCGCCGCTCCATCACCCTGGACACGGACATCGACCACAAGAACGTCGACCGCGGGGCAACGACGACGCATGGTGTCGAGAACATCCTGCAAAGCCGCCCCAGTCCGCGAGGTGATCACCGCAACGCGCCGAGGGAACGACGGAATCGCACGCTTGCGTTCGTGGTCAAAGTAACCCTCGGCTCGCAGCTCAGCGCAGAGTGCCTTGAAACGCCGATCAAGCTCACCTGCCCCAACGGGTTCGATCGCATCTGCGTAGAGCTGCAATCGTCCTTGGGGGGCGTAGTAGCTCACTCGCCCGGTGACAACAACTTCATCACCAATCTGGGGCTTGTCGGAACGCATGCCTTTTCCACGGCGGAACAGAACGCACGAGACGACCGAGCTTTCGTCCTTGAGCGTGAAGTACCAATGCGTGCGATCGTTGATCGACGAGACTTCGCCGATGACGCGGACCGCCGAAGGGGTGCCATCACGCAGCGCGGATTCGACGAGTTCGCTCAGACGTGTCACCGTCATCGCTCGGTTCGCGGGCTTGGCCGAGTCTTTGTCGGGGCCGCGCAAGCGTTCGGGATCGAAGAGTGGCCTGGTCATACGCAATTCACAGACGGATCGGAAGCCCCTCGGCCTTCCACTTCTGCATCAACAACTGGGCCTCGATCAAAGCTGCATCGAGGCGTTTGGCGGCATCGTCCAATGACTGGTATAGATCGGGATTCGTCACGAGCTGGCCCACAGTTCCCTCGCCTTCGTTGATCCGAGCCGCGATCACCTGCACTTCTTCGGTGGCCACGCTGAGTTGATCGGTCGCTTCAATGAATCGCGCGACCGCCTGTTCCCCAGCTCCCGCGAGTTCGCCCGCTCGAACATCGAGCGACTCGGCCAGGGCCGTCCATCGCTCAAGCGTGCCGGCGGCTTCGTCGGACAATCCCGCTACGTTCTCAAGGATGGTGTCAACACGACCACGACGATCGGGATCAGCGATCCATTCGTTGGCGTTCGCAACCGCGGTATCCAAGCGTTGAATCATTGTCGAGAGGTTCGCAACCTGATCACCTGAATCAACAGACGTTGTGGTCCGGGGTTCGACGAGGACAAGTAATTCCTCGCCCACGCGGTTGTATGTGTCCGCGAGCGTCTGGACGGATTCCGCCGCGCCGACGATGGGCTCAAGCCGCTGATCGAGTTCGCCCAGCACCTCCTGGCCGATCTGATCGAAGAGACCGAGCGGCACGACATCGATCCGATCCCCCGCCGCCAGATAGCCCGGCACCGGCTCGTCAGACGGCACCGCCATCGACATGATCGTGTCGCCGATGAAGTCGGAGCTGATGGTGACCACCACGTTCCGCGGCACGCGGACTCCCTCGTCGATCTTGAGCGTCACGATCACACCTTTGGTCGGATCCTCAGCCGCCACAGCCTTCGCCACCTTCCCGATGCGGATCCCCGACAGACGCACAGACGAGCCCTGCCCCAAACCGCGAGCATCGGGCATGCCCACAGTGATCGGGTAGCTGTTCCGCCCGGCACCCGACAGCTCGCCGAAGATCGTCAGCATGCCGATCAAACCGAAGATGCCAACGATCGCGGTGAGCCCGACCAGGAAATCGCGTTTGGGGTTCACGGCGTGGTTGCTCCGGTGCTTGTTCTTGATCGATCCTCGGTGCGGTCCTCTTCACCGTAGCGCCCGGCGAGGAAGGTGCGCGCTCTGGCATCAGGATTCTGTCTGATTTCGTCCAATGTCCCGTCTGCGCTCACTTTGCCATGAAACCAAAGTACCGCCCGGTCGGCAACCCGTTCC
>JBCDAP010000466.1:0-2253 GCA_039185335.1 Planctomycetota bacterium
CCGCCCGCCCCCCCGATGGCGACCAAGCGAGCGCCAGGGTGATCACGGGCTGCCCCGGAACCAGAGGCATCCACTCATCCAGTAGATCCGCCGTATCCGCGTAATCATCGAAGTCCTCCACGAGAAGACCTGCAGAAGACGCGGAGACACACACACTCGCAGCCGAGAGACACGCCGCCCCCTGCCATAACAAACGAACTGTGCGACCCATTCGGACCATGATCAGCACTCCGGATCGGCATCGACATCCACCACCAAGACTCAGTCGGCAGATTCGGCCTCATGAAGAAGATCAAGCACATCAAAAAAATCGGCTCGACCATCACGGTTCACATCGGTCGCCGGATCGCCCGAAGCGATGTTGTCGACCACAACGGACGTCGTCCCGAACTCAAGACCATCGAAACCAAACCTGACCGAGAACGCCTGCTGATCCGTGAAGTCGGATTCGATGACAAGCTGCCCAAAGGAGTTCAAAGGGAGGAACGCGGTCTCGCCCAGAACGTTGTCCGTAAGGTTGCCGCCATTGTCATCCAGAGCTTGGACACGCAGGTTCTCGTTCGATCCGCTCACATATCTCCCGTAGACCACGATGTTGTCAACGCCCGCAAGCGGTGTATCCGCGATATCGAGCGTGAATTGGCTGAAGAAAGGATCGGCCCCATTGTTTCCGGTGAACACCAATGCCGCGCTCCCGTCGAGACCACCCGTCGGATCGAGCTCTACGATCGTGTTGGGCTGCACACCAGACACCGATGTGTTGAGATCCGCCGTGTCCACAAAGCCCTCGAAGTCCTCGATCACAGCCAGCGGAGAGAACGCCAAAAAAGCGGTGATGTCGTCCCCATCGATGACACCATTCCCATCGACATCAGCGAAGGATGGATTGAGCGAAGCCGTGATGTCATCGAAGAGCACCGTTCCCGCCCCGAAGTCGACCGCCTCGATCGACAACGCGATCCGAGAGATCTCTTGCAAACGGAATGGCGACTGCCCTGTCAGATCAAGCACGAGGGGTGCATACTCGAAATCCGGCGACTGCGTACCGAACTGGGCAGCAACGATCGCCACACGACGGTCCGAAGAGTTAAAGAGCGCCACGGAGACGCCCTCGCGCGAGTTACCGAAAGGAGGACCATCAAAGAACGGCTGGTAATTCACCGTGATGGTGGCGTAGCGAGAAAGATCTTGCAGGGATGCGAATTCGAAAGCGGTCTGGCTGAAGAACGGCGCCGAGCCGTTCGCGTAGTTGAGACGCAAACTCTGGCCGCTAGAGGTGCTGATCAGCGCATTTGTAGAGTTCGGCGTCCCGTTGCTGGTCGAGGTCACCATCCAGGAATTGTTCAGATCGGTGTCGTCGGTGTACGACTCAAAGTCCTCGACCATCTCGTCCATTGGAGGAAGACCAACGAACTCGAGGTTGTCGATTAACACGGTCCCCGCACCAAATTCTGGGTTGCCATCGATAACAAAGTTCAGGTCGGCAAGGTTGTCGACCCCCCTGCCACCAGCCTGGGTGACGTTGAACTCCTGCGTCGTGAACGACGTGGACAGCGACTGTGACAGCGTGTCGAACCGGAACAGACTCACGCCTCCGGGCCCGCCGGTGTCATCTCCCTCGAGACGGACTGTCGTGTTGCTCACCGACTCGGAACGCGCCCCATCCCAGCGGAGCTTCCAGAACTGACGGAGGTCGATGGGCTCGGCCCCGAATGTACGCGTGCGAATCGCGAAGAAAGGATCGACTCCGCCGTCGTATTCGACGCGCATCGCCTGAGTGCCTCCAGAAACCGTGACATCGTCAAGGAAGACCGGGAGCGGCGCCCCACCGCCGTCGATGGTCCAGGCGGACCTCAGAGCGTTGTCATCCGCGTAGGTTTCGAACCCGTCGATCGGGGTGACGGTCTGGGCGGACGAAGACGCCGCGAGCCCAGCAAGAACCGCGAGAGTTGAAGAACGCATCATGTCGGATTTCCTCTCAAAGAACAAATTCTGGTCGCACAAATCGGGTATACGGAATGCTCAGAAGAAAACGGTGTAGCCTTCCGTAGCGGTGTTCACGGCGCTGCCGCTGCGCGGAAGCATCTCGGACTGAGGTATGAAGCGGACAGAGCCATCAAGCAAACCAAGGTTTCCACCCTCTGAGCCGAGCGACGCAGGATGTGTGCCCTGCTCACCGTTCCGATACCCACGGTTGGTGTGCGGAGCGGTGCTGACAAAGTCTTCGAGCGTGTGCAGGCTCACGTTGTCGGC
>JBCDAP010000467.1:0-2252 GCA_039185335.1 Planctomycetota bacterium
AATGTTGGAAAAACGCTGAATGAAATCCATACAACAGATGTGGCCTTGGGCAGGTTTCTTCAACGCTGGCGGTTGCTCGGAAGCATGTCTTTAAGAATGCCATTTGGGTCTCCGGATGGTTTGGTGGTGTGTTTGGTGCGCACACGGGGGGGCGTGTGTACGGCTATGGCGGTTCGCATCACACCAAGAAGAGCCTCGATGGATCGGGTCGAATTGGGATGCTTGCCTTGGTTTTCTTTCTCTTTCAGCCTCGTCGCCGAGCCACTCCCGCGCGATTCGCTGATCATAAAAAGTACTCGACATTTGGAGCTTCAAAAACGAGAAGCCGCGGAGTTGTATGCAAAAAGAGGAGATGTTGGATTGGTGTTGAAATCTTCGTACACACTTAGGAATAGACCTTGGTTTAAGGGGGTTCGGAGAGTGTTGTTCGATGCAGGGGTGGTGCACGATGAATACGAAGATGCTGCGTGTTTTGTTACTTTTCTTTGTCGTAGTCGCGGCGGTTGTTGTGTGGCTGCTGCGATGGGAAAGCATCCATGAGTCACTTGTTGCTGATGATTCCGCCGGAATAGGCGGGCATGAATCGGGGGTGAGACAGAGTGATATGCCCGATCTCCTTAGACTGTTCGACACTTCTAACCCCGTTATCGATCTTTCTGAAGTGATTGCTGGTGGGCCGCCAAAGGACGGCATTCCGGCGCTCACAGACCCGCATCGGGTTGCCATTGAAGAACTCGGTTTGGGCCACGATGCACGCTTGGTAGAGGTTTCGGTCGGCAAGGAAACGGTTGCGTATCCCATCGCAATCCTGAACTACCACGAGATCGTCAATGACATGGTTGGAGGTATTCCGGTTGCGGTTACATATTGTCCGCTTTGTGATTCGGTGTCGGTCCTTGATCGGCGTCTCACTGATGATCAAGATCGTGTGCGTTCGATCGAACTGGGCGTGTCGGGTCTCTTGATGAACTCCAACGTGTTGATGTACGACCGAGAAAACGACGCTCTCTGGTCACAGGTGAAAGCGATGGCGGTGACCGGCCCCGACGCCGGACATTCGTTGGCTCACTTGCCGTTTGTCATGACAACAGCTTCGGAGTTTGCGCTCAAGCACCCTGGGGCGCCGGCAATCTCGACGGATACGGGCCATGCTCGTAACTACAACCGCGCTCCCTACGAGCAATACTTCAGTAATCCGAACTACGTTTTTCACGAGTTTGAGTACGGGGACGAACTTCCGCCCAAGCTTCTCGGCGTTGGGCTCGTCAAAGACGATGAAGCGGTGTTTGTTCCGGCAGTCTCGGCGAGTGAAGCCGCGGTGTCGCTCAACGTATCGGATGTCACGGTGACATTGTCGTTCAGCGATCATGGGCTGAGCATCGCCGAGGTGCCGGCGGGACTCGTTGTGGTGCAGACGTATTGGCACTCTTGGTCTGCATACCACTCAGAGACGGTGATCTTTGATCCTGGAGTTGATCAGCCTTGATGGGCGGGCAGCACGATCCCTCGGCATTCGCCGAATCCGATGCGTGCTCGGCCCGGTTTCTCGCAGTAGCCGCGGAGGATGACTTCGTCTCCATCAGCCAAGAATTTCCGCTCTTCAGAACTCGGCAAGACGATGGGGGTTCGCGCTGTTCCGGGTTTCGGATCGTTGGCTGAGCCATCCCAAGTCAGCTCGAGCAGGCATCCTCGTGATTCGCGTTCGGGCCCGGACACCGTGCCGGATGCGAGCAGGTCACCCACCTGCAGGTTGCATCCGCTCGCGGTGTGGTGCGCGATCATCTGTTGCAGTGTCCAGTACATCCGCTTGAAAGATCCTTGCGAGACGCGGAACGGTTCCATGCCTCGTTCTTTCATCTGCTCGGATTGAATGAGCACTTCGAGGGTGATGTCGACCCCGCCGGTGGTTTGGTCACCGTCATCGAGCAAGTAGTCGAGCGGCTGTGGATCGCCTTCGGCCCTTGTCTCTGCATTGCAGCGGTAAGGGAGGAGTGCATCCGCCGTAACAACCCAGGGCGAGATGCTCGTCGCGAAGTTCTTGGCGAGGAACGGTCCGAGCGGTTGATACTCCCACTTCTGGATATCTCGTGCAGACCAGTCGTTAACGAGCGAGAGGCCGAAGACGTGCTGGCGTGCGTATTCGATAGGGATTCCGGCGCCGAGCTCGTTTGTTTGGGCGTCTTCGTTTGCACCGATGAAGACCCCGATTTCGAGTTCGTAATCGAGGAGCTTGCACGGGCCGAAGGCGGGAG
>JBCDAP010000468.1:0-2239 GCA_039185335.1 Planctomycetota bacterium
ACTTGAGCAAGGCATCAATGCTGTCGAATTCCTCATCCCAGAACCTGAAACTCGATTCGCTGAAGATGCACTCATCGGGGTCAAGCGGCTCGTTCTGCTTTTCGGCCTGGAAACTCAGCCTGCCCTCGTCTGATCTCATCTTCATGAGATGCAAGTAGCCTTCACGTTCGGGCCAGAGAACCGATGCTCCAGACAACATCTGATCTGCGTGGTCTTCAAAGAACTCGTCCGAGGCATCTGGCCCGCTTCGGTCCTTGTAGACTTCTTCGCTGAAGCGGATCGACTGCCAGCGGTCCCAAAGATCGCTGCGATCGGCGAAAGACTCGACTGCGCGGTAGATCCGCTTGGTCCAGCCGACTCCCTTACTCTCACCCAGTTCAGTGCTCGTGAGCCTAGCCAGCAATGAGTCGTAGTGCAGGATCGTCCCAACCACGATCACGTTGGTCTTCTCATGCCCAGCTTTCAAAACTGTCCGCTGGAACCAATCCAAGGTCTTCTGGCGCTGCTCGGCCGAGATGCACTGCTCATGGTTCTCGACATCGTCCAGGATGATCAGTCCTGGACGATCTTTGCCGTGCTTGAGCCCTCGCACGCCCTGGTTCGTCCCAAGACTGCGAACGAGTGCCCTACCAGCGATCGAAATCGCGTTCTTTCGGTTAGTGTCGGGCTTGCCCTGACCTCGAGGCTGGTTGAGCTCCGGGAAGTCAGCCTTGAGAAGTTGATTGCTCGCCAGTTCATCGCGAATAGTCGCAAGATGCTGTGCAGCTTGCTCCTGCGTCGCTGAGATCAGCAACACATGATCTTCATGGCCGTAAAGAACGCACCAGAGCACGTACGCGAGCGAAACGATCGTGCTCTTGGCATGACCTCGGGGGGCCGCAATCGCGATTCTCTCATTTCTATTGAAGGTGGCCTCGTTGAGCAGTTCAAACAGCTCCTCGTGCATCCTGGATGGTTCGCAGACGAGGTGATGCTGGAGATAGATCTCCGCAAACGCATAGACCGACAATTCGCCCAACTTTCGACGATAGCTGCAGACCTGGTGCGTGAGCGTGATCATTTCTGTGTTGTAATCAAGCATCTTGGGCGCTCTCCTCTCTGGCATCCACATCAGCGACGATTTGACTCGTTTCGGATCGGGTGTCGTGTCGCCTCTTGATCGCCTTCATCCGGTCGATCTCGGAGCTCAGTGCGTCAAGATCATCGAGATGCCCGTTCCGGAGCGTGATATCTGCCTGAATCGCTTGAGAGGCAGTGGGCAAGATCCCCAGGCTCTGTAGCCTTTCGATCGTTGAATCCAGCATGTCAAAGCACTGCCGTTCTGCGTCAATGCGTGCCGATGCCGACACGCTTTGGTCGCGCGAGATCTTCCGAATCCGTTGCTGGCATGCCTCCATCTCTGCGTGAAGGCGGCCCGCATAGATGCCGGCGAGCTCCGGATCGGCTTTGATCGCATTGGATTCATGTATCACTTTGCGGTCACGCCTGATTGTCCGGTCCGAGACGTGAAGGATTAGTGCGATCTCCATGACACCCAGGCCTTCGATGTACAGGAAGTGCTGCACGCACAGCCTCCGTTCGTCCGAACTGAGCTTGCCGGGGTTCAACTCACCCGATTTGATCGCACGGATAATCTGCAGAACACCTCGCTCTTCGGTTCCGCCTGGCTGCGGAGCGAGATGCCCGGACTCTTCAAGCCGAGGAGTATCTGTCTCGTTGTTGTTCAGTTCGTTGTTCATCAGGCCACCTCCTTCTGAGCAAGCTCAAGGCGGTAGCGGTCAGCGATTTCGGGAGAAACAGCGTCTTCGCCGGCTTCTGCGATGAAGCGACGAACGATCAGATCGCAATACTTCGGATCGATCTCCATCCCGAAACACCGCCTCCGGCGTCGCTGCGCGGCGATGAATTGGGTCCCGCTCCCCGCGAATGGCTCGTAGCAGATGTCGCCCTCGCAGGTGTGCTGGCGCATCGGGATCTCGAACAGCTCGATCGGCTTCGGGGTTGGGTGATCGGGGCGATCGTCGTTGCTGGGAAGTGTTTCGAACTCCCAGACCGTTGGCAGACGACGCTGTTCGAAGCGTCGGGGCATACGCCCCTTCTGCCAACCCATCAAGCATGGTTCATGGCTCCACATGTACCAGGTTCTGCCTGGAACACCTCTGCCCTTCGACCAGATGACCTGGCAATGAACAAACGCGCTGTTCTCATTCCATGCTTGTTCCAGCATGGCCTGCTTCCG
>JBCDAP010000469.1:0-2239 GCA_039185335.1 Planctomycetota bacterium
TCAGCGCCTGTGCGGCCTCGCGCGCGGTTTCGGGGACTATCAGGCGTTTTTCCATCAACGGGCCTTTTGTTGATGCCCGACCTCTTCGAGGAGTTCCAGGTCGTACTTTGTGCGCGCAATGAGTCGCTGGGCCTCGAGGAGCTTGCCCTCTGATCGGAGTTCTGTGATGCGCTGATCGAGTTCGGCTCGGATCGCGTCGAGTGCTGTTTGCATTCGGTCTTCGGGCATGACGTAGTGCACGGCCGGGAAGATGTGGAACATGGTCTCGTCCGCGAGGACCTCGCCCGATGTCGGGTCGATGAGCGCGATGGATTCGATTTCATCGCCGAAGAGATCGATGCGGCAGGCGAATTGTTCGTATGCCGGGTAGATGTCGATGACGTCGCCTTGGACGCGATAGGTTCCGCGTTTGAAGTCGAATTGGGCGCGTTGGTACTGCATTCCTGCTAATGCGAGCAAGAATTCACGACGATCGAGCTCCATGCCTTTCGAGACGGTGAACACCTTGTTCTGATAGGCATCGGGAGCACCGAGACCGAAGATGCACGACACCGAAGCGACCACGATGGTATCGCTCCGAGAAAGCAGGTTCGACGTCGCGGCGAGGCGAAGGCGGTCAAGATCATCGTTCCGTGAGGCGTCCTTCTCGATGTAGATATCGCGTTGGGGGATGTACGCTTCGGGCTGGTAGTAGTCGTAGTAGGAGACGAAGTAAGAGACCGCGTTGTTGGGGAAGAGTTCTCGCATCTCTTCGTACAGCTGCGCAGCGAGCGTTTTGTTGTGCGAGAGGATGAGTGTCGGGCGGCCGAGGCGCTGGATCGTGTGCGCCATGGTGAAGGTTTTGCCGGTCCCGGTGGCGCCGAGAAGTGTGATCGCATCCGAGCCGGCGTTGACCCGCTGCTCGATGTCAGCGATCGCCTCAGGCTGGTCACCTGTGGGTTTGAGCGACGAGATGAGTTCGAAAGTGCGTTTCTGGGTCGGCGTGGTGGGCATTCCGAGATGGTAGCGCGGGTTTTCTTGGTGTGTTTTCTTGACGGTATCAATATGTGACTATATAGTCACATAATAAATCACTGAAGCTAGGAGAAGACATGAGCATGCCTCCCGTTCCGCCTGTTGAAGAGCAAGAATCGATCCGCGTCGAGGTTGAAGTCGAGGTCAAGGCTTCCGCCGAGCGCGTTTGGTCTGCGTTGACCGAGAACCTGGGCAACTGGGTGGACCTGAGCGCGGAGCAACCGATGCATTTGAAGCTAGAGCCTTGGGTCGGCGGGCGTTACTTCCGCGATCTTGGCGAAGGGAGCGGGCATCTGTGGGGCTTTGTGCAGGTGTACAAGCCGCCCAAGTTGCTGGAGTTGTGGGGGCCGATGTTCGTTTCGACGCCTTCATTGAGCCACATCCAGTTTCGTTTGGAAGAGGAGAATAGCGGGACGCGAGTACGTCTCGTTCACCTTGGCATCGGGATGATCGCTGAGGAGTTTCGGGCTGGAGCCAAGGGCGGCTGGGATGATTTCATGACGAAAGGATTAAAAGCGTATGTCGAACGCGACACAGACTGACCGCATTGTTGAGCGTGCCGTGGGGACGCTCGAGTTTTCTCGCGGCTTCTTGATGGGGTTGATCGAGGATATGTCTCCCGAGCAGATGCGTCACGCACCGCCCGGAGCGCGTAATCACGCGTTATGGGTGCTGGGCCATATGGCGAGCGCGGATGTGTTTTTTCTGGCGAGCTTGGGTGTCTCGATGCCCGAACTCCCCGAGGGGTGGCATGAGCAATTCGGCGGTGACTCGATGCCGACTGCTGATGGAGATTATCCGTCGGATGACGAGGTTGTTCGGATCGCCACCACCACGCGCGAAGCCTTGTTGAACTGGTGGAAAGGGCTTTCAGATGCCGATCTTGATACGCCGCTGCCGCAGGATTTGCAGATGTTTGCCGCCACCTACGCTCAGTTGCCCTTCTCGACCGCGTGGCACGAGGCTTTTCATACCGGGCAGATCGCGGTGAATCGTCAGTCGCTCGGATTGCCTCGTTTGATTGATCGGATGAAGGAGTCCGCCGCATCGCAAGATTGAGATTGAATCGTCATGGATGACGAAACTCCTGGTTCATCCCTCCGCCCATATCGCTCCTAGACTTTACCTGCCGTCCTAACGGCTGATCTGCTATCCGAATGGGTAGGTTCGTTAGATCTATGCGCCATTTCGCAACCATCTGCGAGACTGCCGCGGGCAATCTCGA
>JBCDAP010000470.1:0-2239 GCA_039185335.1 Planctomycetota bacterium
CGAGCAGCATGTCATCGCTGTTGGAGGCGTTGCCGTCAGCATCTGGTAGGTCAGCACCACCTCGGAAAAACTCGAACGTCTTCCCACCCGGCGACCAGAGCTTCCAGACGTTGTAGGTGTCTGCACCCACAGTCACTGAGCCCTGCTCGATTCGAGACTGCGATTTCCCACCAGGTGCCCACACGGCGGGCGTCACGGTATCGTCCTTGTAAAATCGGACGTTTGAGCGAACAGGCATACCAACCAAGGTCAGTCGCTCGGCATCGCCACCCAAATCACTGCCTTGCAGACGCTGCAGGCCCATCCCGGTCCAGTTGGCACCGAACTCGCCCCGCCTGCTGGCACCAGTGCCAGGATTACGGTAATAGCTTGCATCGCTTGTGTACTCGCGCGAGAGCACAAAGTCGTGCCCTGGGACCGCGACAACGAGATCCGTCATCCGTTCGAGCTTGTGGCCGGTCAGGTACGCGACCGATGCCTCGCTCTCTTCGTCTCCCGGATCAGCACCATCCTCTGGATCGTCGCACTCTGATTCACAGCCATCAGCATCTGCCGACTGGCACTCTTCGGCGGAACCACCACACTCTTCGCCCTCAACAACTGCTTCATCACCTTCCGATTGCGGCACTACGCACTGTGGTGTCATTTCAAACGAGATCGACAGACTGTGGTCCATGACCTTGCAGCACTCATCGCTGCACGACGGTGGATCGTCTGGCGTGACCTGGCCGTATGAAGAACTGTAGCCCGTACAGCTTGACGTTACACTCTGGCATTCAGCGGAACACGATGTCACGGGGAGGCAAGAATCTTCCGTCTGCTCACTTAGTTCAGACGGGCAGGACTTTGCTAGCGCTATCCCATTGAGGAACCATGTTTCTGTAGTGCAATTAAATTCTACCGTGATGCCAACCGGATCAACATCACCGCAACTGTCGGCAGACTCCCCAGTACCGGTCCAGCGAAGAACGTTATCGCTCGAGGCGTGCGGGAAGCTCGGGTTCTCAACGTAGCCGCCACAGCTATGAAGTGTCCCCTCCAGTACGCTGACATAGACCTCAAGCGATGACTCCACGCAGGTACTGGAAGGACCAGACAAGCAGTCCTTGACCTCGTGTACGACCAACCGCTCAACTCGGACAGTCGATGGCCCGGGCACTTCGCCGGACTCGCAGTCGCACGGCCCGCAGTCCTGCCCAACTGCTACACCGACACATGCGAGAAAGGCTGCACACCACCCAACAAATCGACGACCTGCATTCGAGGGTTCTCCGATTCGTAGCTTTTTCATCTGTGCTGAAAAAGGTAAACAGATTAACGCGCGACGGTTCGATGCTGCACTGTTGGTGTTCATCGTGTTACCCGGTTCTCAAAGAGCTGGAAGCTTTGCCCGGGATCGCACGCGCGTTCGCGGGCTGCTCGTTCGCAGTAATCCGATTGCAGCGCATGTGCTGCAAGACAATTCTCGAACTCAACAACATCAAACATCGTTCTTCATATTGGGTTTGCATCGCGTTCGTACATACACATTTGGACTCTGCGATCTCGTGTATACGAACAGCACGGAAACAGAACATGAGATGTCATGCAATCGCAAACTTCTCGCTTGGCGCGGTGCATGCGGACGGGTAGCGTCTGAAGACACTCGCACGAGCACAAGCGCAAGCGGAGATCACGGCATGAACAGGCTGCTGCACCACGCGATCCTACCCGCATCGCTCACTGTCCTCATCGGCGCGGCGATCGTTGCTACTGGGGGCGACTCCGGGTCCGACGGTTCGCAGTCCGACCCGCCGATGACACATGCTGAGCGAGTTATGGCGGCGTACAGCCTTGGGCTCACGCCAGATGCAGCCGCTGCCATCGGTGTGTGCGATACCGAAGTAGATACGCTCTTTGGCCGCATCGAAGCGGAACGCAACGAAATCGATACCATCAGTACACTCCGAGTTCAGCGCCGCGAGAAGCTCGACGAGGTCAAAGCGTTGCGTTCTTCGCTCGCCAATCCCACCGATGATGTTGACTATGCCTCGCTTTCGTCGCTGATCGATCAACGACAGACGGAGGCTGCAGCGCTTGCCGCCCAGATCAAATCGGAAGAAACAGTGGTTCGCGGGCGTCTGCTGCAGGGCCTGGCCACTCCTGTTGTCTGTGAGCGCGTGTGCTCGGCAAGCGACCTTGCCGCGAAACTCCCGGTCGAATACCAAGCAACGACGTACGTCAACGCCGGTGAAATCAG
>JBCDAP010000471.1:0-2221 GCA_039185335.1 Planctomycetota bacterium
CGCTGTGCCACCTGCATCCCTCGCAACAAACAACCGACACCACTCGTCCCAAGCCACGATGCGCATCGAGCGGCGTGCATTCTCGAGGAGCTCCGACTCCGGAGCCTTGCCTGCTTCATACCCGGCAACCAAATCGCCGATCGCCTCGACCATCTCCGAATCATCACGATCAACCACTTCAATGCGAATCCCCTCTGGGAAAGAAACCGCCGCCACTTCCGACAGCGAATGAAACCAGAGGTTTTCGAATGCCCGTGGTACAAAGCCTCGCTGTCCCAAGACGTTCAGGGATTCCACAGCCGCAAAGGGATTGAGATTCGTTCGCGGTGCGATGCCGCGTTGCACAAAGAACGACACGAACCAATCCGCGTCTTCTTCTGAAAACGAGCCGCTCATCCCAAGTGCATATCCACCTGTCCAGCCGTTCTCTTTGCCAGCATCGACGAGTACAGCACCATTGCGTTCAGTAACAACAAAGCCGAGCTCTGGATCTCGCTCAAGGCCGTTGATCACGGCACGCCTAGTCCCTTCAGCTTGCCGCCGCTGCTCCAACGCCGCGACCTCACCCTGCGTGATCATCGCCAGACTCCAAAAAAAGACCCGCGGAGGGAAGCCGCGGGTTCACCAAATGCGAATGCTGTCCCGATCAGGTTACTCGGCTGCGGCAGCCTCTTTTTCAGCATCCTGAGTCGCCTCTTCGTTCTCTGTTGATGAAGAGTCAGCCACCGGCTCGATCGGGTTGCCGTCATCGTCAAACTCAATCCCGGGCTCATCAGATTCGTCTTCGACATTCAATGGACGATCGGGAGCAACAGACACATCGATCGTGCACTCAAGCTCCGGTGTGAACTTGATCGGCACGTCGTAGTGACCAACTCGCTTCGCAGGTGTGCCGAGACGCACATCGCGCATCTGGACGCCGTAGCCCGCTTCGTTGAGCGCATCGGCGATATCCTTCTGCGTCACCGAGCCGTACAACTGGCCCTGATCGTTGCACGAACGCTCGATACGGAGTTCGTACCCTTCGAGCTGTTCGACCAAGCCGGCCTGTTTCGTGCGGAGCGCCGCGAGCTGCGCCTCAGCTTCACGCCGGCGATCAGCAAGCTGGTCGATCAGTTCTTGGCTCGGGAAAGTCGCAAGAGAGCGAGGGAGAAGGTAATTCCGCGCGTAGCCGGCTTTCACCTTCACGATGTCACCAACAATGCCGAGGTTGTCGACATTCTCAGTCAGAAGCAGATCGATAGTCGCAGGCATAACGGTGTCCTTTCAGCCCTTAGGGCCAGGAAAGTTAAGGAGCGGCAATCCCGCCCCAGCGTGAGAATCTAGATTTCAGAGCGAGAGCATAGGCAGTAAGTACAAAGCCCTCAACCTGTTCGAATCAGGCCCATTCGCAAAAAACTGATCCTTTGCGAACACTATATTGGCCTCGGGCCAACTTGAATCAGAAGGGAATGTCATCTTCGGTGACCGGGTCGTATCCGCCGCCGCCCGCGCCGGATGGCTGAGGAGCATCATACGACCCACCTCCGCCACCATCACCTCGCGGTCCCTGCGAGTCACCGCGCCCGCCGCCGACAAATTCGAAGTTATCGACAACAACCTTGAGCCTCGAACGCTTCTGCCCGGAGTTCCGATCTTCCCACTGATCAAGACGGAGCTTACCCTCCACGAAGACAGGCGATCCCTTCGAGAGATAACGAGCCATGGCGTCCGCACGCCCACCGAAGATCTCGCAGTCGATGAAGTTCGCGCGGTCTTGCCAGTTGCCGTCACGATCCTTGAACCGCTCGTTCACCGCCAGCCCGAAGTTCCCGACCGACATCCCGGAAGGCAAGGAGCGCATCTCCACATCGCGTGTGAGATTGCCCATCAAAAAAACCTTGTTGACGCTGCCTGCCATAGGAAAACTCCTTGAGCTTCATGCTCGATTGACCAAGTCATCATACCAAGCAGGCAATCGCCCACGAGGCTGAGGTCGGTGAGAGACAATAAGCGGCTCTCAGGCCTGCTCATCCTCAAAAGTCTGGGCTTCGTCTCTCTCACCAGCGCTCTCGGCACCGGCAAACGCGGGAACCTCTTCCGAACGCAGCTGCGCCTCATCGCCCAGCATCACACGCTGATCGTGCGCCTTGATCTCTTCTTCGGTCAAGTGCTCAGCCTTGGTCACCATGAAGCGGATGATGTCCTCCGAGAGGTTGCAATCACGCTCAAAGCCCTGGAG
>JBCDAP010000472.1:0-2212 GCA_039185335.1 Planctomycetota bacterium
AAAGCCCGCAACGTCTTTCTCGCACTCACCGAAGAAGCCTCCAATCACCTCGTCTCAATGCGCAAACGCGAAGGCCTCATGCTGCACGAAGACCTGATGCAGCATCACGAGGTCATCACCAACGCTCTCGCGAAGGTTCGTGAACGCGCCCCTCTGGTCGTTGAAGAATTCGAAGAACGTTTGCGGGCACGGGTCCAGTCGATGCTCGACGAAGCGGGCATCTCCGCCGAGCCGGTTGAGATTATCCGAGAGATCGCGATCTACGCCGAGAAGTCGGATATTGCCGAAGAGGTCGCTCGTCTCGATGCCCACCTTTCGCAGTTCCGCGACCTGATTACGAATCCCGAGGGAACCTCGGTGGGGCGGACACTTGACTTCCTTGCCCAAGAGATGCTCCGCGAAGCGAATACCATCGCTTCGAAGTCATCCGATGCCGAGATCTCCCGAGAGACGGTCGCGATCAAGGGCGCTATCGATCGGATCAAAGAGCAGGTGCAGAACGTCGAGTGATCGCAAACCCGAGCGGGTGATCCGTGCCGCAAAGCCCAGCACAACCCGTATGGTCGCAGCAAGAGCTTGCTGTTGTGATCGAGCATTGGAAGCTCGACTCGATCTCTTCTTTCACTCCGGTCAATGCAGGCTCGGTGGCTTCCACCATCATCATTGAGACTTCTAACAAAGCGCGGTACGCCGCCAAGAAGCGGCGCCACATCACTCCTGCTTCGCGGGATCGGTCGATGGCGGGCCATCGCATCGCGTTGTCGGCGATCTCGAAAGGCTTTCCCGCTGCCGAACCGATCCGTGCTGTCTCAGGCGAGTACCTGGTCACACCGGTTGAGGGTGATCTCTCGTACGAGCTCCGCCGTTTCGTGCCGGGTGATCGCCCCCAAACTCCTGAAGACCATCACGCTTCGGGCTCGGCACTCGCGCAGCTCCACCTTGCCGCACGCGATGCCCCCACAGAAGGTCTCGGACGCCTCTGGTTTCACAACAGGCGAACCGTTGTCGAAGCCCTCGACGCGTTTGCCCACCCCGATACCGAGCAACTTGCCGAGGACTACCGGAAAGCCTCAGCGACCGTTGCTGCACTCGGAGCGAGCCAATGGCCCGCGTGCATTTGCCACGGCGACTGGCACCCCGGCAATATCGTGACTCAAAACCAAGCCGTCCGGGTCATCCTCGATTTCGATGATGCCCGCCTCGCTCCGGCCTGCACCGACCTCACAACAGGCGCCCTGCACGCCTCGGCAAAGCGGGCCGATCGGTCCGGGGCGTTCGATCTCGCTCGTCTCAGGTCGTTCCTCTCAGGCTACGCGGAAGGCCAAGGAAGGCTTCCAGCTGAACAGTCCCGCGCTTTTCCAGCAATGATGGTGCAAGCCATGCTGGCTGAGACCGCCCGTCTGATCGCTGCCCATACCCCCGCTCTTTCCTCAGAAAACAAGGCTCAGCCCGTTTCTCCCACCACAATGACGGATTTGACCAGGGGACCACTGCCTGGCGCGGTCCAACTGATCGCCGCACGGACGGCCTGGATCGAGGCCAATTCCTCGAAGATCGACTCGGCCCTTCGTGAGGCGGGGCTCGTGGCATAAGATGCTGCCATGTCATTTCCTCGAATCGCGATCCTGGTTCTCTCTTCGATCTGCCTGAGCATCGCAAGCCAAGCCGTCGGCGAGAGCGATATCGAGAAGTACATTGACATCCTTGATCACCACGATCCTCAGGTTCGCATGACCGCAGCGCAGGAGTTGCGTACTCATCTCGGGTCTGAAACCGAACAAGAGATCATCCGAGCCATCAACGGCGGCGATCTCACGCTCGATCAGTCCTCAACCCTCCGCTCTATCCTTTATCAGCGGTTCGTCTCCGTTCCCCGCGGCGCCATCGGCATCAACATGAAATTGGACGCGCTGGGCATCATCATCGATTACACCCACCCGGGTTTCCCGGTTCACGACGAAGGACTCATCCAGAAGGGTGATGAAATCATCGCGATCAATTCTGTCCGGATTGCCTCGAGTGCGAACAACAACGACGAGGATGATGAAGATCTTGTCCAGGGCAGCTTCCGAACAGCGAGTGACCAACTCCGCACCATCATCTTCTCGTATCTGCCGGGCGATTCTGTTGATCTCAAGATTCTCCGAAAAGAACAAGACGAGCGAGGTGTATGGCGAGAAACAGCCATTGTGATCCCGGTCACGCTCGGCTC
>JBCDAP010000473.1:0-2204 GCA_039185335.1 Planctomycetota bacterium
ACGAATTCGAGGTACTGGCTCACGGTGTAGCCGCGGTTCATGCGCTCGAGGACCGTATCCGAACCGGACTGGGCCGGGCAATGCAAGTAGCGGCAGATGCGTGGCGAATCCCGCATCACCTCAAGAACGTCATCGCCAAAGTCTCGCGGGTAGCTGGTAACAAAGCGAAGACGCTGAATAGACGGAACCTCGTCATGAATCCGTTTCAGGAGATCGGCAAACGTGGTTGCGCCAACGCCCGCATAAAGGTCACGATTGTGCGCGCCTTTGTACGTGCGGCCCTTTTGAGGCTGAGTGATGCCGTTGACACTGACCGCCGCACCATGCTCGAAGCGATAGTGATTCACGGTCTGGCCAAGCAGCGTGATCTCGATCACGCCCGCGTCAGCAAGCTTCTTGCACTCCTCGACGATGTGATCGGGCGGACGATGAATCTCGGCGCCGCGCGTGTGCGGCACGACGCAATAGGTACAAAACTTGTTGCAACCCCGCGTAATACGAACATACGCGGAGCGTGAAGCAGACTCGTGCGCACTCGTCGACCGCGAGAGGTCCAGAAGCTCGAGCGAGTCCTCCGCCGCGGCAAGGGTCGAGGATCGTCTGGAATTCGATCCTTGCAAGGCAGCTTTGCGAGCGCTGGTCGAATGCGCTTGCGATGGAGAACTCGCCAGAAGCGTGCGCCGCGTGGTGCGAGCGTTGTCCAAGAGAGCCGGGAGCTTGTCCAGCTCTGCCGGGCCGCACAGAAGGTCGACAACCGGGAAGGAACGAAAAAGATCTTTCCCGTCGCGTTCGGCCATACAGCCCAACACACCTACTACGAGATCGGGATGCTCGCGTTTGCGTTTCGCCACAGCACCGAGACGGGAACGAACCTTCTGCTCCGCCAGGTCGCGAACAGAGCACGTGTTGTAGAGAAGAACGGAAGCCTCTGAAGGATCCGCCGTCATGCGATAGCCCAGCCCGCCGAGCTGCCCGGCGATGAGTTCGGAGTCGAGCTCATTCATCTGACAGCCGAAGGTCTCGAGATGGACCGCGGGATGTGACTGGTCCTGCTGTGGCATGATCGTGATGAGGGTAGGAGGGTGACCCAAAAAAGAAAACGCCGGGCTTCAACCCGGCGTGGAGGTCTCAAAGAATCGGGCTCAGATCAGTCGATCCAGCGACGGCCTGCTCCACCAGCAGACTGGAAGAAGAGCGGCTGCTCAATCGTTGAGTTGTCTCCCCGGATCGGGACACCGAAAGCCCAGATGCCGAAGAAGGCATCGGTCCGCTGGTCGAAATTAATTTCGCCATCGTCACGGCCTTCGGAAGCGAAGAGACAATCCTCGACCTTGTCATCACCGGTTGAGGGATCAACCGTGATCTCGTCGATCGTCACCGAGTTCTTGCTGGCGACGTGGCCGTCATTGAAGGTCACGTTGCCTTCCCAGGTGTTGTTGCCACCATGGATGCGGAGGGTATTCGATGTTTCACCGGTGACTTCAATACCCTCAGTGTTTGTGAAACCGGTGGTAGAAAGTTCCCAATCATTCCTGCGGAATCCACCCTGAGCAAGATTGCCCGTACTCGCCCCGCCTAGCGCTGCAACGAGTGGACCGCGGTTGGCCAGGATGGGCTGATTCGCGGTGGCCTCCACAGCAGACCAGAGGTCGAGCCATGCGCCGGTCAACGGGATATGAGCAAACGAGTTGTTACCTTCGGGGGCACGATCATCGTCGTTTCCAAAGCCTTCGCCCGGAGACGGATCAAGCGTCCACTGACCGCTCAAGGCCAAACTGAGGTTGTCGTCGTCGGGTGAGCCCTTGAAGCCAGGATCCCAGAGGGCGCCGGGCGCGGTGCCACCGCTGTAGCTCTCGGCCCGCTCGGGATTCCGGAACTGGTACTGATCTTCGCTGATGACGACGATCTCAGGATTCGCCTCAGCCGGCGAAACGACTATGTCCGGGGTGATCGAACCGTTGAAGATCATCATGGAAAAGACATTGCCCGTAGAATTTTTGAAATCGCCTGCTATATTCAGCACGGCATTCGCGCGATCGACACGCGAGGGTAGCGGGTAGCGTTCGTTGTTGTCCTGAGCCCAAAGGATAAATCCAGTGTGGACAGATCGCTGGTTCGCCGCATCGTTGATGCGGAGCGCCTTTCTGCGGGCACCAGCGAGAGCGGGAAGCAGCAAGCCGATGAGCAGCGCGATGATCGAGATG
>JBCDAP010000474.1:0-2200 GCA_039185335.1 Planctomycetota bacterium
CGCCAGCGCCCGGCGGTGGCGCTGTGACTGCTGCGGTTGGGGCGATCGCGAGTGCTTTGGGGCATATGGTGACTTCGTACTCGAAGGGCAAGAAGTCGCTCGCTGCGCATGCTGAGATTCACGAGACCGCTTCCAAGGCTTTAGCGAACGCTTCGAACGCCTTACTTCAACTGGCTGATGAGGACGCCGCGGCGTATTCGCTTGTGAACGAACTGCAGAAGCTTCCTGCAGAGGATTCGAGGCGAGGCGCGGAGTTGCCCCAAGCGGCTCAGACTGCTGTAGATGTGCCGCTGAGTGTAATCGCGGTCTGCTCGGATGTACTCCGCCACCTCGAATCTCTGGTGGGGACATCGAATCATTACCTGCGGAGTGACTTGGCGATTGCTGCTGAACTGACGCATGCGGCCGCGAGCGCTTCGGTGTGGAATGTTAGGATCAACGTACCGTTGCTGGAAGAGCTTGGGCAAGGCGAAGGCGTGATCGATAGAGCAGAGCAGATGGTTCGGGATGCGAGCAAGCGGCGGGACGGAATCGTGAAGTCGATCAGTGTTTTGTGATGTTGATCAAGCCGAGCGCGTGCTCTTGCCGACACTCATTCCATGTCAGATCGTCGTGACCGAGTCGAGATTGATGGACGCGAGGTTGCTTCAAGCTCGGGCGGGGTGCGTGGGAATCGGGAATCGTCGTCGAGCACTGGCCAGAGCCCAAAGGGGTGGCTTGGCATGACATGGAATTGCTGCTCGGTGTATTCGCGCATCTATAAAAACCGGGCGGGCACTGCTTATCAGGGGCGTTGTCCCAAATGCGGCACGCCGATCAGCATTCCCATCGGTCCTGGGGGGACCAACGATCGCTTCTTTGAAGTCTCGTGAACACTCTCCTGATCGCCTACCATGTCCCCATGGCAAGCAGCGGCAGTGCATCATTCGATCTTGGGAGACGTTCGGGCCAGTGTGCGGCAACGGGCGAAGTGCTCGATCCTGGAACACGCGTGGTGGCCGCGTTGGTCGATGTTTACGACGAGGCGAGCGAGAGTTTTCGTGTGGAGCGTCTTGAATTCGCGGAAGAGGCTTGGTCGGACGATCGACGGCCGCAGGGCTTTATCGCGCGGTGGCGCACTGTTGTACCTGAGCGTGATGACAAGGCGAACACGATTGCGATCGACGCCGACTCGATGCTTGGGCTTTTTGAACAACTCGAGGACACAGAAAACGATCACCGGGTTGCGCTTCGGTACGTGCTGGCTTTGCTGATGATTCGCAAGCGGATGCTCGAGCCTGCGGGTTCGGAAGAACGCGGCGTGCTGCTGGTCCGCCTCAAGAACGATGAGACGGTGCATCGGGTGGTTGAGCCCGCGTTGGCGGCGGATCAACTGTCTGAGCTTGGTGCTCGTTTGTCCGAAGCGCTCGGGCTGGAGGGCGCATGATGCGGCGTTTTCCTTTGGCTTGTGTAGCGGGGGTGACATTGTTGTTCGGGTGCACAACGCCCGAGCCGCGAGGGAGTGATCAGGCGATCCGATGGGGCGCGGGGCCAATCTCAAATGTTATTGACTACGACGCTCTTGCTGCAGCGCACAATGACCGCATCTCGCGTCTGGATCGTGTCTGGTCGAGGGCTGCTGTGCGGGTCAATTGGCGCGATCGAGAAGGGAAAGACCAGAGCGAAAAGGGCGAAGGACATTTCCAATGGCTTTCGCCGGGATACGCGCTGTCGATCGGGAAGCTCGGCGAGACGCTCATCTGGATCGGTTTCGATGATGAACGGTACTGGATGCTCGATCGCCATGAATCGAAAGAGGCGTATTTCGGGCGTCTTGATCAGATCGATCGGGTGAAGGCAGGGGCGTTGGGATTGCCGGCGATGCCTCGCGAGATGGTGGTCTTGATGGGGCTCGCGCCGTTGCCGGTCGGGATGGCTGATCCGCCTGATGTGATTGCGTCTGGTGATGGGACTCATCTCGGATTCGAACTTTCGGGTAAAGAACTTTGGCGATACACGTTCGATGCGGTCTCGCTGGATCTTGTCGAAGTGGCATTGGTGAAAGTGGATGGAGAAGATTTGGTTGTGTCCGATCTGCAGGACTATTCGGAGGTCGATCTTGAACGCGGACGTGGTCTTGATCCTCGGTTGGCCACGCGCTTTGTGCTGAGACATGCGCCGAGCGGTGCCGAGTTGGTTTTGGATCTGAACGGCAAGATGC
>JBCDAP010000475.1:0-2183 GCA_039185335.1 Planctomycetota bacterium
GCCGCACGATGACCAAGGTTATTGTTGTGGCGGTCGCCGGGCTCGTCGTCTACTGGATCGCGTTGTTAGTGCTGAACGGCCTCTTCGGCATGGGAATCCCGAACCTGTACTCATCCGCCTCGCCGCTTGGCATCGGCTTTACAGCTGTATGCCTGATCCTTGCCTCGCTGTTCTTGGTCCTGGACTTCCAGTACATCGAGCGTGCCTCAGAGCAAGATGCCCCCAAATACATGGAGTGGTACGGAGCCCATGCGTTGCTCGTGACCGTGGCATGGATTTACATCGAAGCTCTCCGACTCCTGGCCAAGCTCCGCTCTCGATAACACGCGTCCGCTGATCAGGCTGGGCGAACGCCGCGACCGAACTGCTGAACACGCTCGGCTTCGCGGCGTTTGACCGATTCAAGCACGTGCCGAGGGATGCGGATTGCTCCTTCGTCTGTTGTGACGTGGGAACAATGCTCGGAGATGCATTGGTGCATGAGCTTGAAGGCGTCGCGTGGGTGCCTCATCTGATCGAGCGCTTCAACAACATCCTGCCGAGACACGGTCTCATCAAAGAGAGAAACAATGGACATCTCGCCGGCGCTGTCATCCTCGCGGCAAACATTGAGGCGAGCGTTGCAAAGATCGAAGAGCATCGCGCCGGACCAACTCAGGCGCTCAACCATGTTTTGCTTATCCATACGAGCAGTCTGGAAGAAATCACTCGACTCTCGGAAGAGCTCGTGACGAAGCTCAATGGGGAGAAGAAGCTTGACACCGACATGCTCAAGCTGAAGAAACTTGTTGTTCAGAAGAGGCCAGACAACGGCACGCATCCGTTCCGCATCACCCTTGACAAGTGTAGGCTCATCGATGCGGTCGTAGACCACCAGAATGGACGCAAAGCCGAGCCGACCCAGAATTCGGAAGAAGCGATCGAGGAGCTCATAACGCTGGGCATCATTGGTTCCGACCGGCATAACGGAGTGTGTGCGTGCACCGGGAGGGAGCGAAGACAAGCCTGCTCGAAGCTCTTCTTTGGTCTTTCCGACGACGCGGAGTGCGTGGGCCGATCGACGCACGGATGGTGTCATGAGCATGCGACCCAAGAGGAATACGTTGACCATGACAAGGAGCCATATTGCAAGGAACGCAGCAAACAGGGCCATAAAAAACTGCCCAAGATCGCCCGCACGGGATGATTCCGTGAGCTGGGTCATGGCGTAGAGAACTCCCGCCGCCGGAAGCCATCCGACAAAGAGAAATCCTGTCCAAGCGAGTTTCGCGCGATAAAGGGGTGGCCTGACAAAAGACCGGAGCGCTCGCCGGCGTTCGCCTTGCGCGTCTTCTCTCCCGTACAGGGTCTGCAACAGCAGGAGGTCGTGCTTCATGTTGATCGGCGCTGTACGCATCCGGCGTTCGGCCTCGCTTCCGAGTGCGAGTTTTTCTCGAGCTCCGAGATCACCAAGAAGAGCATCCTCGAGCAGCGTCACACCAGAATGCAGCAACGCATCAAGATGATCGGCAAGATTGATCCGTCCAATAGCACGGGTGATATCCTTTGCGCTTGAGGTCACCGAAACGCCGGCATGGGCGCCGAGGCGGTCCAGCGTAGGATTCAGATCGTCCATCGGGACAAAGAAGACCTTCCGTTCGGGAGAAGCCATGTTGTGTTCGCGGATGCGTTGCCCGATCTGGAGGCGGAAGGCGGTTTTGCCAGCCCCCTTCTCTCCGAAGACGACCGATGTCGACGATCGTTCGATGTCTCCAACGACCTTTTCGAACTCCGGGTGAGCGTTTGTGCTCCCCGAACCAGCGATACGCTGGAAGACGTGGTCTTCGCGAGCCTCCTCGGCGCGGAACGGATTCTCTCGAATGCCGAAGTGATCGAAGAAAGTCTGAAGGTCCATTGCCGGCTGGCTCCTGGAATTGATGTGATCTGCTAGACGTCAGGCAGAGGCGATGATCTCATCGACTGCTTGGCCTCGCCACCCGAGCTCCTGCTCGGCCTTGCTGGTATCGATCAACCCGCCACGAGCGAGAACACGATCAAGGTCCGGATGACCATCGGCGTAACAACACATGAGCTCCTCAAAAACCTCTTGACGGACCACCGCTCTGGGTGAGCAGATCCAATAACACCGATACCCTTCAAGATCGGCCTCAAGGCCGGCAAGAAAAGCTCCTGCCGCATCCTCC
>JBCDAP010000476.1:0-2174 GCA_039185335.1 Planctomycetota bacterium
AGCAGATCCTCGGTGACACGGGGTGGATTAGGGTCGTTGGTGACCAACATCGGGATCAGGAGCACCTTTTCCTAGGAGAGGGACCGGTCTCGTATAGCATAGACGAGTCGAACGAAGGAGCCCTTCATGAACATCCCCGGACGCGTGCTGCTCGGCCTGGTTGCTCTCACCGTCTTTATCGCCTTGTCGCCCATGCCCGGTGCGGCAGCGCAAGAGGAACTCCCGATCGAGCTCCGCCAACAGATCGATCGCCTGAACCAGCGGATCGCTGAGCTCGAAGAACAGCTCACGAGTTCGGATCAGCGGGTGATGGAGCTGGAAGCGGAGAACGCCGCGCTGCGAGCGGAGCTGGCTGCTCGCCAGACCGCACCAGCGAACACAACTACACCAACGCCAACACAGAATTCGCCTACTGAACCATCTCTCTCTGATCTCATCGACCCTGCCGTCTTGCAAGCGACGGGTCCACGGACTTCTCCAACCGCTCTGCTCCGAGCTGTCCAAAGCGACTATGAGCGTGTGATTGGTGTTGTTGACTTGAGCGAAGGAGCAGACGCCGCGTTGCGATCGGTTCGGCGTGAACTTCTCGAATGGATCGAACTGGATTCGGAAGAAGCCAAAGCATTCACTGGTCCAGCCCATTGGATCGTGGCAATCGAATGGATTACCCCCACCGATGACGGAACAGAGATCCGCGTGGTGACTCTCGACCCCGGTACAGGTCGTGTCGTTGATCAGCGACGCCTCGATATTCTTCTCCCCGAAGCCGTCGCTCGCGAACTTGAGACCCAGTCCAATCAAGATCTCTGGCTGCTCTCGGCATTCGTTGAGCCGGAACTGATCATTGACACGACGCGGACAGAAGCTGGCCACTTCGACCACCCTCCGTTTGTCGGACCCTTCGTTGCGCTTGGCTACAAAGTTGATGTAATCGAACTCACACCCATTGTCCCGCAACTGAACGGCTCAGCGACAGTGTCACAATAATCCCGTCAGATTCTTTGTGAACGATATGCCATGTTACGCGTACGAACTGAACATCCACAGGGAGTCAGTCCATGCGTGTTCTCATGGTGCTTCCAGCACTCACTGAAGCAGTCAGTCCGTTCTTTCGCCCCATCAAGTACTCGCTCTTTCCACCGCTCGGTCTCGCATCGCTCGCGAGCCATCTCGATCCGGACATCGATGAGATCCAAATCATCGATGAGCATACGATGCCTCAGGTTTCGCTTAAAACGATCCCTGATCCGATTCCCGATCTTGTTGTCATTCAGACGTACATCACTAATGCGAAACGATCCTATCGCATCGCGGATCATTATCGGCAAGCCGGCTGCCGAGTTGCGATCGGAGGTTTGCATGCAACGAGTATCCCTGATGAAGCTCGTCCGCATGCCGACCATCTCTTCCTAGGACCTGGTGACGCGACATTCCCAAGGTTTCTGCAAGATCTGAAATCTGGACACCCACAACCTGTCTACGACTCTCGTGCGCACGAACGCACACTCATCACGCTCCCTCCCGTCCGACGTGATCTGATCGATCGTTCGCGGTATCTCGTCCCAAACTCTATCGTTGTCACGAGAGGATGCCCGCATCATTGCTCGTTTTGCTACAAAGACGCGTTCTTTGCGGGCGGCAAGTCTTCATACACTCAACCGGTCGATTCAGCACTCGCTGAAATCGAACGCTTGCCAGGTCGTCACCTCTATTTTCTTGATGATCACTTGCTCGGCCACACACGATTCGCCGAGACACTGTTCGAGGGCATGCGTGGAATGGGGCGTGTCTTCCAAGGCGCCGCGACGGTTGACTCGATCTTGCGCGGAGATCTCATCGAGCGAGCGGTCGGCGCAGGACTCCGCTCGATCTTCATCGGATTCGAAAGTCTGAGCGAACAGGGTCTCTCCGGATCGAACAAACGGCAGAATCTCGGGAGAGACTACGCGGCTGCCATCCGACGTCTGGACGAACTGGGGGTGATGATCAACGCTAGCTTTGTTTTCGGTCTTGATGGAGACGATTCGCTGGTCTTTGACCGAACCGTTGACTGGGCAATCGAATCTGGACTCACCACGGCCACATTTCATATCGCGACTCCGTATCCGGGAACAGCGTTCCATCACGAAATCGAATCCGCCGGCCGTATCCTCACCAGAGATTGGAATCTGTAC
>JBCDAP010000477.1:0-2163 GCA_039185335.1 Planctomycetota bacterium
GGAGTACTCAACATCAATGATCCTGTGGCAGACTACTTGCCGGATATCTTCGCAAGCGAACACCGGGGCACCGAAGTCACGATTGCCCAGCTTCTTGAACACACCGCTGGGTTAGCCGGAAGCGCCCCGCGCGAGTACGCCACCCAGGCACCGGGCCTGTTGCCCAGCGAATACGTCTCTCAGCGACAACCGTTTGAGCTCCGGTGGGACCCAGGGCTCCACTACTCATATTCCAACGGCGGCTACACAATCGCCGGCGCCGTTATTGAGAAGGCCTGGGGTGCCGACTTCGACACACTGATTCGCAGAGAACTTCTCGACCCGCTTGGCATGGACGAAACAACATTCAATGCCGATTCGCCTCCAAGCTTTGGCCCTGATGGCGAACTCGCAAGACCATGGAGAATGCCGGTCAGACCTGCTGGGTCTGCGGTCACCACCGCGGCTGACCTCGCCCAAGTGCTTGCTGTTCTTCTTGACAACGGAGGATCCTTTTTATCCAGCGAATCGATCGCTCGGCTGGAGCGGGGCGAAACAGGAATTCTTGCCCAGGCCGGAGGAGGCGTGGGCGCCTATGGCCTTGGTACCTTCGCGTATGTCGCGGGGGATTCGGTACTCCGTGCACACTGGGGAAAAACCGAGGGATTCCGAGCAACGCTCGCCTACACAAACGAATCTTCACCAGGATCTGGTTATGTCTTACTTGTCGATACCGCCGACGGCCGTGCGATAGGTCAGCTGCGATCTTTGCTGAACGCATACGTCACCGACAACACCCCAGCGCCATCCGTTCCCGCCAAATCGGTGGGATCCCTTCCTCCAGATTATTCCGGTGTTTACGTCAACGCATCTCACGATGGACAACAGCGGGCTTGGCTGTTTGCGCTGCTCGGGGCACGGCAGCTCAGCCCGACGCCAGATGGAGTTCGTGTTGTCCCTCTCTTCTTTGGATGGCCATCAGAATGGCGGCGTCTCGATAACGATCTTTATCAGGCGAGCTCTATACCGGTTCCAAGCGGAGCAACATGGAGCGATGGCTCGACGAGATACTGGGTTGATGGTGAAAGCTACAGACAAAGCTCCGCTTTGTCGGTCTATGGCCAGATCGCGATCTTGTTTGCAGGTATCGCTGCTTGCATTATTTCTCTTCTCACATGGCCCTTTGTGATCACCCACCGGCTCTGGCGTCGAAGCAGAGCACGCAAGGACCTACCTGATCAGCCTGAAGACAAAGTTCAAACAACTCGACATTTGCCAAAGTATTCCCTCTGGCCACACTCGACAGCAATTGCAAGCCTGTCCATGCTCACTTTGCTTGTTGGGTTTCTTTATCATCAATTGGTTTCCGACCTTGCGATTGTTGCACGGATCGGATCTTTCGGACCAGCCGCGATCGTGCTCTTCTTGAGCAGCATGATCCTCCCTGTGTCTCTCGTTTTCAGCGTCGGAGCATTGCTGAAGAACGCTTCTCAGCGAGGCCAGATCGTTTCAACCCTGTATGGCGGCGCACTCACGCTGATTCTCTCTGTAGCATGCATCCTGCTCGTCAGCTATCAATTGGTCCCATTGTGGTCCATGCTGTGATCCGAGTTCTCCGATTCGTTGAGATCAAGCGATCCGAAGAGGAGCGGAAGTTCTGGCAAGAAAGCGGGCGCACATCGCCAAAGATGGCAGCACTTCGTGATTCGGCGCCTTCTGTGTATCCCTTAGGTGCCCTTGGCAAGACCCCGGGCTTGGCGTCTCCTTTCAACAGTCAGCTTGCATGAGCGAGCAGGCCAGCTACCCAAAAGACACCCATTTGTCAGGCAAACGGCCGCAGAGAAGTTGACGGGTCCCGGACATTAGGTATCATGTTATTGAGACTGGCTCTCAATTACAGGGCCTCTCTGACCGATGCAATCTCTTACAAACGAGGATAGAGAACGATGCCCGCTCGATTCGTACCAACCAGCTTGTTCGCCCTTTTCCTTTCCTTGGGGACAGTTGTTGAACCTGCATCCTCACAGGAACTTGCACTTATTAACCTCAGCGGGAACGATGCCGATGGGTATCTTGCCACGGTCGGCCTCAATCAAGAAGGTAATCAGCCACTTGATGCCATCAATCGAGATCCGCTCGATCCAAAGTTCTTCGATTACCCCGCGTACGTCAATCCGCTCATCC
>JBCDAP010000478.1:0-2150 GCA_039185335.1 Planctomycetota bacterium
GGAAAACTCTTCGGCGTTGATCCAACCCTCGATCGTAAAATGACCCGATTGGATCGAGGCAACGCCAGAAGGAACCTTCACGGCTTGCCCTTCGCCGTCAAGAACAAGAACACGCGGTGATGAGTACGCCTCGAGATCGATGGCCTGAATGCTCAACGGAAGACTGGTGTGTGTTGTAGGAATTTCGTAGCGGAAGCCCGGGGCTAGATACTCGCGGTACAATGCGAAACGAACACCATCAAAGGCGTCATCGATAGGTCCAGTATCGCGAGCAACACGGAAGCGAAGGCTCTTCGAAGACTCAGACGCCAGTGTGCCGTGGATATGATCTGGGCTCATAAACCACCGGCGATCAAAGGACTCGGTCGCCAACGTGAAGTCAACAGGGCGAGAGGTGGGGTTCGAGAGCTTGACAATAAACTCGTCGGCAGCAGATCCATTCGACTCGAGTGAGAGGATGCCTTCGACTTCCGGAGCCAGTCGAGCAAGCTCGACACACTCCTCTTGGAGCTCGCCTGTGAGTTCACGAACGTCAAGGACTTCGCCGACCGGGATCGCCGCCATCGCGACCTGATCCTTGCGAACAGTGATCAGGTTGTAATGGTGAAGGAAGCCGGCATCGGGAATCGTGCTGCTTTGATGCCCACCAACGGTCGCCAGAGTGACGTATTGAATGCCATCTTTCGGATCGGTGCGCATGCGATGGATGTGCCCGGCGAAGACAGCGGTCACATTGCCAACTTCGGTGAGGAGAGGATGGACCTTGTCGTTCCAGTCGGTGCCATAGCCACCCTCAAGCCATCGGGGATGGTGCACAAAGACGAATTGATGATCGAGATTCTTCCCGCGGATAATCGCCTGCTGAAGAAAATCGTACTGCTCGGTCGACATGCGCTGGTTTTCAGGATCACGGAAACTCTTCGCGCCGGTATCAGGATTGCCTTCATCGGTGTAGAGAACGATGAAGTTGGCGTTCTTGTGCTGGAATGAGTACCAGAGCGGACCAAAGTGCATCTCGTAGTTCGCTTCGTGTTCTCCTTCGGGACGGTTGGGGCCGCGCCAATACACATCATGGTTACCGGCAACAGGGAACCACGGGCAAAGCAGCTTATCCATGATTGCTTTGTACTCGGTCATTTCTTCGAGCCATGCCTCACTCTGGCCGTAACCCTGGATCAAATCCCCAACAGTCATGACAAGATCCGGCTCGAGCAGATTGACGTCGCGAACAGCGTCAGCCAAAACATTGATGCCTTCGTCCGGACCGCCGGTCCGGTCACCGAACACCGCAAAGACGAACGCACTCTCTTCCGATGGGAGCGGAAGAACGATATCGGATCGGCGTGTGGTATAGAAACGGGAGTCGGTCGGCTGAACAGTCTCGTGAGCCGGGTTATGCGCATGATCGTGGCGATCGTGAATGAGATTGGGCGTTTCATCCTGCGCGTACAACATTGACGCAGCGCCGACAGCCAAACTGGCTCCAATAGCGGACGATCGGAATAAGATCTTCACAGCAATACCTCTCTGTACGGGTGGGATGCACGCTCTCACTCCTTGGTGCACCAAAGTATGACTACCTGCACCAAAAACTGCAGAGAGCTCACCATCGGGAGAGTCTGCAGACAAACTCCATGCGCCTCATGAACATCCCCGCGAACGCCTGCTCACGTTTCTGAACAAACGGAAACAGGCACGGCAAGCATACAGATCTCAAATCTGCAGCAAAGACAACTTCACAAAGAATTTACGAAGAGCATACTTCGCGGACGTTTAAGCATCGTCGGGCTTTGCGTCGTAACGGACGAAGAAACCCGCAGGGATAGGCGGGTAACGGATCACCATACGGGCCACCGCAAACTCAGACGGGTCGACCCGGAGCTGATCAAAGCCTTGCTGTGTGAGCTCGTCATAGCGAGGCACACAACTGAGACTCGAAACATTCGATGCGTCATCAAAGTGTTCCGGGTGCTCATTCATCTGCAGGCGATCGCTCACAAGCTTCCGGGTCAGTGCTACCTCGCCAAAGAGATCGGTATAAAGCTCGAAGGAGGGGCGGTCAGACGAGAACGATCGGTGATAAACAAGTTCGAGCACCGCATACTCGGCGGGTGTCCGAAGAGGAAGCCGATACGCGCTCAAGGAAGGGA
>JBCDAP010000479.1:0-2145 GCA_039185335.1 Planctomycetota bacterium
CGCCGGCATCATGACCGACCTCCCTCTGGATCTCCTTCGAAGCGAACTCGTCCGTCACGAAATCCACTCCGAAAAGCAGCTCGCCGCAGGCATGCTCTTTTGTCCACCAAAGCAGTGCGACCACATCCGCGCTGCGTGCGCCTCCATCCTCACCGACCTTGGCCTCGAACTGCTCCTCTGGCGCTCCGTCCCCACCAACACAGATGCGATCGGCAAGCAAGCCGCCTCGACACAGCCCGCCATCCGCATGCCGATCATCGCGTTGCCGGATCATCTTTCCGAAACGCAGGCAGAGCGACTCTTGTACATCGCTCGCAAGCGCCTCATGAAGTCACTCCAACACGCGAACTTTGAAAGCACGCATGTCGCTTCCCTCTCTTCCCAAACCATCGTGTACAAGGGACTCGTCACCCCGGGAATGCTCCCAGTCTTTTACAGCGACCTTACCGATCAACGCTTCTTGACGCGCATGGTGATGTTCCACCAGCGATTCTCGACCAACACACGGCCGAGCTGGTCAAAGGCGCAGCCTTTCCGCTACTGCGCGCACAACGGCGAGATCAATACCATTCATGGCAACCGTGCTTGGCTCGATGCTCGCCAGAATTCGCTCGTCTCCGAGACACTCGGCGAACACATCCACGATGTTCTCCCGATAGTCGACCACACCGATTCCGACTCCGCTTCGTTCGACAAGCTATTCGAATTGCTCGTCCGTGCCGGACGATGCCCCGAACGCACGATCACCATGATGGTCCCAGAGCCGCATCAGCACATGCCCGACATGCATCCAGACCTCCGCGCCATGTTCGAATACAACTCAGCACTGCTCGAACCCTGGGGCGGGCCTGGCGCGTTTGTCTTCGCAGACGGAGGGAAGATCGGAGCCGCACTCGATCGCAACGGTTTACGTCCGATGCGTTATTGGATCAGAAAAGACGGCCTCATTGTGGTCGCTTCCGAAGCTGGCGTTGTGCCATCGGATCAATCAGAGATCATCGAGAAAGGACGACTCGGCCCGGGACATGTCATCATCGCGGACCTGAACGAAGGCAAGGTGAACAACAACGAGACCGTCAAGCTCGCACTCGGCACCGAACATCCCTACTCCAAGTGGATTGCCCAGAACATGCGCTGCCACGAGCGGGAAGGCCTCAAGCGCACCTACAAAATCGATCCCGCGTTGGTCGCGAACGAAGAAACACGTACGCACCTCCAGCGTTCGTTCGCCTACAGCCGTGAAACCATCGAACGGATCATTGAACCGATGTCGAAGTCGGGTTCACCTCCTGTTGGATCGATGGGCGACGACACACCGCTCGCGGTGTTCTCGGAGAAGCCCCAATCGTTCTATCGATACTTCAAGCAACGCTTCGCGCAGGTCACGAATCCGCCGATCGATCCGATCAGAGAAGAACTGGTTATGTCGCTGCAGACCGCGATCGGTCGACGCAGAAATCTTCTCAGCGATGGTCCTCAAGCCGCTTCGCTGATCAGGTTTCCTTCACCGATCCTGACCGACCAAGACATGACCTGGTGCCTGCAACGTGCCGGCGGGGTGACCCTCTGCCTCGACACGACGTTTGCCGTTGCAGACGGTGCTCAAGCAATGGTCGTCGCGCTCGACCGGATATGCGACGCCGCCGAAGAGAGCGTGCGCGGCGACACAGAAGTGCTGCTGTTGACCGATCGCGCTGTCAACAAAGAGCGGGCCGCAATCCCGGCATTGCTGGTCACCGCTGCGGTGCACCAACGCCTTGTCACAAAGGGACTCCGCCTGCGAGCTTCCGTGATCGTTGAAACGGGCGATGTCTTCGAGGATCACCACTACGCATGCTTGCTCGGATACGGCGCCACGATGATCCATCCGTACCTAGCGCTCGCTTCCTCTGCTGCGACCGCCGACGATCCGGTCGGTGAGTCGGGGCAGATGGCAGTCCGCAGCTACGTCCGTGCTGTGGAGGCAGGGCTTCGCAAAGTTATGTCCAAGGTCGGCGTTGCCAACCTGCATTCCTACCGTGGAGCCCAGATGTTCGAAGCGGTGGGAATCTCAGACGAGATTATCCAGAATCACTTTGTGCGCACGAGCTCTTCACTCTCGGGCGTCACGCTCGAACAGATCGCCTCGGATATCCTTCGCCTTCA
>JBCDAP010000480.1:0-2135 GCA_039185335.1 Planctomycetota bacterium
TCGGAATATGCGTTGAAACGTGAGATCGACTCGATCACCTTGGCGTGCCGCTCGGCACGCCTGGATCTTTCGTCAAAGAGTTCTGCGAGACGTCCAAGCTTCTTGTTGGCCGCCATGACCGATTCGAGAAGAAGCTCGCGGTCCTCGACATCGTCAAGCCCGATGAGCTGTGCACGGTCGGCCACGCGTTCCGGAAGAACGCGAATGGTTTGATCCATACCGCGAGCGTCGAGCCCTGCGGCGCTGGCGATGGCATGGATGTCTGAACTGGGGGTGAAGTTTCCCGACCAACCGATGTGCTGCGAACGGGCGATCTCGGCAGCGGCCGTGACCAAGGCGACCATGTGCCAGTGAGGCAGCTCGGGCAGAGCACTCGGATGCTGCCCGACAAGCCACATGCAGTCTTGCAGCACATGGGGAAGTTTCCAGTGCTCGGCGAGACGCTTCCCGGCGGTGTGGTGGTCCATGCCGAGGAGCTGCTTCTCGATCGCGTCGATGTTCCGTTGCTTGCGCTCGGCAACCGCAGCAGCTTTGGCAAATGATCGTGGGAGAACACGGTCGAGCGCGAGCATGCCAAGCCCGGAGAGAAGCCCGCACAGGAAGGCTTCCTCCGGGTTGACGTGCTGTTCATACTGGTGTCGCTCGGCGAGGAGCTCGGCCGCGCACGCGATAGCAATCAGATACCGCCAAAGGTTCTTGCGCTTATAACTCGACTGTTCACTTTCTGCCGCCGCAGAGGCGAGGGCTTCTTCCTCTTCCGTGCGAGATTCGATGGCTTCAAAAACTTCGAAGGACAGCACAGCAGCGCGAACAGCATCCAGCCCGAGAAGAACGACAGCACGCTCAACCGTTTGGACTGCGGCACCAAGGCCTCTGTCCGCACGCCGGCAGAGCGTCAACAGCTTGACCGAGAGCGAGGGATCAGACTCGATGAGTCGGACGATCTCGTCGATGGCCGTCTCGGATGAGCCCGCCAGTTCGAGGATGCGGATCGCTATCGGACTCAGCGTTGGAAGCGAGTCAACCTGTTGAAGGATGAGCTCCACCCTCTGTCCGAGCGCGCTGTCTTGAACGACGTCGTGCATCGGTTCCCTCTTTAGAGCGTGTGTGTTGGGAGCAATGAGTCGATTTTGCCAAGCATCATGTTGAGGTCGAAAGGCTTGGCGACAAAGTCATCGGCCCCGGCGGATTTAAGCTTGTCGATCTCATCGCGCCCGATCACACCAGACACAAAGATGATTCGTGTTTCTTTGAATTCTTCGCGCGAACGGAGTTGTTCGCAGACCACGTTGCCGTTGACATCAGGGAGCATATAGTCGAGCACGATGAGGTGTGGGCGGAAACTCTCGGTGAGCATGCCAGCGTCGTAGCCTGTGCGCGCCGAACGGACCTCGTACTTGCCAGCACGCTCCAGCATCTCGGTGAAGACCTCAATGATCTGAGGATCGTCGTCCACCACGAGGATGCGTGGTGGACCCGCAGTCGCTGCCGGAGTGTCCTCGGAGACATCGATCATATCGGTCGGGATGTCATTCTCACGCATGAACCTGATCAGCTCTTCGCGAGGAATACGGCGGAACCTTGAACCCGGAACACGAAAACCGGTCAAACGACCAGAATCGAAGCAACGGATAATCGTCTGCTGACTCACGTTGCAGACCTGTGCGGCTTCGCCCGTGGTGAACACTTCTTTATCAGCCCAACGTTCTTGCTCAGAAGAGCGCTGCGAACCAACCCCGTTGTTGGATGGACCTGTAGAAGCTGGCATTCGATGCACCTCCGTGTGCGCCGTGCTCGCCGACCTTCGGCGGGCTCGGGTCTGGAGAAGATCGGCGCGGCCGGTTGGCGCCTTGACCCATTCCTCACAAACCGCAAAGTTTGTCACGCTCAGAAAGGATCAGTTCAGCAGGGTTAGGCGGAATCGGTCCACTAGTGATAAAGGATAAATTCGCTTGGCCTTCGTACTGGCGGATAATCTCATCCAGATTATTTTGCCCCACCAGGAAATTTGTGATCCCCGGCTCTTGTGGGGCATTCATATAAGAAGCCATTTTGGGTTTCCGTAAATCTAAGCCGATGAGTACCACCTTCTTATCAGAAAGGGCCAGGGTAATACTCAAATTCAAAGCAATGAA
>JBCDAP010000481.1:0-2109 GCA_039185335.1 Planctomycetota bacterium
GCCGCCAAGAACCCCGCTGTGTTCCACTAGTTGCTTGCCAACCAGTGCTCCGGTGAGGTCGCCCGCGTGAGAAACAAAGCCCAGCAAGACGATCTGGGGACCAAACAAGGCATAGACCTCGATTGTGCGCACGACTTCTTGAACTACACCGACAATCTGCAAAGCCCTCCGCCGATTGCATAAAGAGGTTGGAAAACGCTTGTCCGATCAGTTACTCTTGCAATGTCGGGCCATACGAGCCCGTCCTTGCTCATGCATATTCGCTTTCCGGGAGAATCCAAATGCAGTCAATGTGTCGCTCGTTCGCCGTACGTGCCCTCGCCGGAGGTGTCGTTCTCGGTCTAATGTCTGTTGCTGTTCCATCCGTACATGCGGATACGCAATCTGTGCTCGCCACCGGCACCGAGACCGATTTCCGCAATATCGTCCGCTCAGCAACAGAAGCAGTCTTCCCAGCGGTCGTGTACATCCGAGTGGTCACAGAAAGCCACGAGAGCGGCAAGCAGGAATACTACGAAGCCTCGGGATCTGGAGTGATCATCTCCGATCGAGGCGAGGTGCTGACGAATTGGCATGTTGTCGATAAAGCAACCGAGGTCCGCTGCCTTCTCGCCGACGGGCAGGCTTTCGATGCCGAGATCGTCGGCACCGATCAAGACACCGATCTCGGACTCCTCAGACTCAAGGGCACCGAAGAGCAGCTCGCAACGCTTCCGTATGCTCCCTTTGGCGATTCCAAAGATCTGATTGAAGGGGACTTCGTCATGGCCATGGGCGCGCCGTGGGGGCTGAATCGTTCGGTCTCCATCGGCATCGTGGGCTGCACCGACCGTTTCCTTCCCGAAGCAAGCCAATACTCGAAGTGGATCCAGACCGACGCCGCGATCAGCCCGGGCAACTCGGGTGGTCCGCTCGTCAACACGCTCGGCGAAGTCGTCGGCATCAATTCCCGAGGCATGTTTTTCGGCGGAGACATGGGCTTCAGCATCCCCTCCGACACCGTCAAAGTTCTCCTCCCCATGCTTCGCCAGGGCGAGGTCGATTGGTCCTGGTTCGGGTTCCAGCTCCAACCGCTGCGTGATTTCGACCGAGACACGTACTTTGAAGGGGATCGTGGGGTGATCGTTTCTGAGACAGATCCTGCAAGCCCCGCACGCCGTGCCGGCATTCTCCAACAAGACCGGATCATTGCTGTCAATGGCACGCCGCTCACCGCGCTGACCAACGAGGATTTACCCCATGTCCGCCGGACGATCGGTCTGCTCATCAAGGGCCTCCCGGCAAGGTTCGAAATCGAACGCAAAGGTGAAGTCATTGCCGTCGACATCACACCACGCGAGAAGGGCGCGGTCGAAGGCGAAGAGCTCGACCTCCCGCGATGGGACATGACCATCAAGGAGATCAACCAGTTCGATAACCCCGACCTCTACTTCCACCAGGAAGAAGGTGTCTTCGTTTACGGCGTGCGGTATCCGGGCAATGCCGCGATGTCAGGCCTGAGCCATCAGGACATTCTTCTGAGCGTCAACAACCAGCCGGTGGCTACACTCGATGATGTTCGCGCCATCCACGAGAAGACACTCGAGACCATCGATGACAAGCCCAAGATCGTGATGGCAGTTCTGAGGGCCGGCCTGATGCGCCACGTTGTTGTTGATATTTCCAGGGATCATGACCGCGAGTAACACCTCAGTGCCTTGATGTGCCGAGGCGGGTTCTCGTGTGCGGATCCGCTTTTCCTTATTCACACCACTTCAGGAGAAAAGACAGATGACCACGATGCGTCCGTTGAATTGTTTAAGAAGCGTCGCGTTGATGAGCGCCCTCTCGCTCATGCCCGCGACATCGGTGCTCGCGCAGCACGAAGATCAAGAGAAGGCACCCAAGGTCGAGTTCAATGAACTTGTCGATCGCTTTGCCGACTCGTGTGTTCGTGTTGAGTATTACTTTAGATACGACGGTCCGGACCAGCCGCTGTACGGCGATTCGAATTGGTCGGCCGAAGAGTACGTGACGAACGAAACACCGATGCGTACCGGCGGATACCTTCTCGCGCCTGATATTGTTGTGGTCGAGGATCCGCACATCGCGGAACGCTTTCTCGACAAA
>JBCDAP010000482.1:0-2103 GCA_039185335.1 Planctomycetota bacterium
CGCGCCGACCGCCCCGATTGAAGTTGCGGTTGGAGGAACCACCTTCCTCCGCGTGACCTCGCAGGATCCCACCTTCACGATCGACATCCTCACCGAGACGCTCGATACCGACAACGACGGCATCTGTGATGACGTTGACTTGTGCATCGGTGTCGATGACTCCGACCTTAACCCCGGGAATGACGTCGACGGCGACGGCATCCACAATGACTGCGACAAGGCATGCGAGTTCGACCTCTTCCCCGATGGTGAGTTCACTACCACCGACTGGGACCTTCTCAACTTCGGCCTCGCCTTCGGCGACCCACTCCTCTTCGACTACAACAACTCGGGCGAGTACGAATTCTTCGATACCGCCATCTTCCTCAACTGGTGCCAGTGATTTACCAAGCAGCCACACACGCAGCAATGATTGCCCATGAGTTTCAGGGGTATCGCGTCGGGATCACTCCATACCGATCCGGTCACATCTGCAACCGAACCGGCCGATGGCCGCGGGTTCGCGGCAGGAAATCGGTTTCTGGTTTTCGTGACCGGATCGTTATCCTATTGGGAGTGGATGCAGAGCCCCCCAATCCATCGCACGACGCGACCCTGCTGCTCAATCTCGCCCAGGGCGGTGATCACGTTGCCTCCGAGCAACTCATGCAGTTGGTCTACGAGCAGCTCCGAGCCACCGCTGGATCCTACTTCCGTGCGCAGTCCGCCGATCACACTCTCCAGCCCACCGCGCTCGTGCACGAGGCGTACATCAAGCTCATGGGAGCGCCTGGCAAGGAATGGGAAAGCCGAGATCACTTCTGTGCTGTTGCTTCTATCGCGATGCGGCACATCCTCCGCGACCATGCACGAATGAAGAGGGCAGCCAAGCGAGGTGGAAAGAACCAGCGTGAGCTGCTCACTGTTATCGAATCGCCATCGGGTGCCAGTGCCGTGGATCTTCTGCAGTTGGATGAAGTCCTGACCGAGCTCACCGAAACGGATGAGCGAGGAGCACGCATCGTAGAGATGCGGTACTTCGGTGGGATGACGAACGAAGAGATCGCGCGCGTGCTCGGTGTCTCGACACGGACCGTCGAGCGTTCGTCCCGCCGATCGCTTGCTTGGATTAGGTCAGAGATGAGCGGCAATGACGAAGCGAATGAGTTTGGTCCCGGTGAGAACGCATGACCGCCGAGCTGCGACGCCGAGCGTTCGAACTCTTCGATGAGTTGTGCGATCTGGATGAGCCCGAGCGCACGACAGCGCTTGATACGAGCTGTGGCTCCAACACCGAACTCAAAGCGATGGTCACGCGGATGCTCCGCTCAGATCCCCGTGGCGACACAGTATTGCTCCCAGGTGAGGGCGCGGTCGCCCTCGCTGCGGAACTCATCGAGGAGGAGCAGGGATCGATGCCCGATCGGATTGGGCGATATCGCGTGATCCGCGAGATCGGTCGGGGCGGCATGGGCGTCGTTTACGAAGCGGAGCAGGACGAGCCCCGCCGGCGCGTGGCGGTCAAGGTCATCCGCGATGGGATCGCCAGCAAAGAGGTGGTCCGTCGCTTCCGGCGCGAGTGGCAACTGCTCGGACGTCTGCATCATCCGGGTATCGCGCAGGTCTTCGAAGCCGGCTCTTACGCGCTTGGCGATGCGCGACGATCGTACTACGCAATGGAGTACATCGAAGGGCTCCCGATTCACGAACACTCGGATGCGCGCTCGTTCACCATCGAGCAGCGCGTCGAGCTGATCGCGCGTGTGTGCGATGCGGTTCAGTACGCGCATCAGAAGGGCATCTTGCACCGCGATCTCAAGACCGCAAACGTCCTTGTCGTCGCTGCTTCGGATGAAGTCACGACCAGCAAGACCGGTTCTAGCATCATCGACCTCATCGGCCAGCCCAAGATCGTCGACTTCGGGATCGCGCGTCTCACCGAAGATACCGAAGGCGTCACGCAGCACACTCACATCGGACAGATTATGGGTTCGCTCGCCTCCATGAGCCCCGAGCAGCTCGCGGGCGATCGCGACAACATCGATACACGTACCGATGTGTACGCGATCGGTGTCATGCTCTATCGGGTTCTCTCAGGACGCGCGCCGCACGACCTCACCGGGC
>JBCDAP010000483.1:0-2100 GCA_039185335.1 Planctomycetota bacterium
GTTCAACGCTTTCGTCCTGTTTTTCACTGATCCGTGTCGCGGTGCGACGCACGCTCTCTGGTGTTTATGAGCGCATGTGTTACACGCAAGGCGGCCTCTTCGCGGAGGCGAGACGCCTCCGCCACCGGTCTTCGGTAAAAAACCAACGCACAAACACCGTTATTGCATCCCAAGATTCGATTCGTTCGCCCCTGGCCCCTTACGGCTGAATCGAATTCTGAGCCCGGTGCCACGAGAGACCGGGCCACACTTGACCTTCTCTTAATGCCCCTTCACTGATGTCTCCCGCAGGCCCCCTTTGACCGCAGCGCTCCGCTTTGGCATCATTGGCAGATGGAGACCTCCCCCGCTGCTGTCATTCCCTCCTCCCTGCCTCACACCGACCGATTTGCCGGCGAGGCGATCACGTTCGACGACGTGCTACTCGTGCCAGATCGCTCGGCGATCTCGCCCGCGGACGCCGACGTCAACACCCAGCTCACACAGAACATCACGCTGCATATCCCGCTGGTCTCTGCTCCGATGGACACCGTCACCGAGAGCAGACTCGCGATCGCCCTCGCCCAAGAAGGCGGCATCGGGATCATCCACAAGAACCTCCCTCCCGATCAGCAAGCCCTCGAAGTCCAGAAGGTCAAGCGTTCCGAGAACGGCGTCATCACTGACCCCATTACGCTCGGCCCCAACTCCACCATCGCCGACGCGAGACGAGCCATGCGAGACTTCGGCGTCTCGGGCTTCCCGGTCACCGAAGACGGCGCGGTCGGTCTCCGCACCAAGGGACGCCTGCTGGGCATCCTGACCTCGCGCGACCTGAAGTTCGCCGAGTCGGACCAGCTCACCGTGTCCGAGGTGATGACCTCGACCAACCTGGTTACCGCCGACCCGGGCACAACCATGCCCGAAGCCTCACGCATCCTCAACAAAGCCAAGGTCGAGAAGCTGCTGCTGATTGATGAAAAGGGCAACCTCGCGGGCATGATCACGATGCGTGATGTGTCGCTGCTGGAACGATTCCCCGACGCGTGCCGAGACGAGACGGGTCGTCTTCGGTGCGGTGCCGCGATCGGCGTACACCAGTACGAACGTCTCGAAGCGCTGCTGAGCGCGGATGTCGATGTCATCACCGTCGACACCGCCCACGGACACTCCGAGAACGTCATCAGCACCGTCAAGAAGATCAAGTCGAGCTACGACATCGAGGTGATCGCGGGCAACATCGGGACCGCCCAGGGTGCTCGTGATCTGATCGAGGCCGGTGCAGACGCGGTCAAGGTAGGCATCGGCCCGGGCTCTATCTGCACCACGCGGGTGGTAACGGGCGTTGGTGTGCCGCAGATCACCGCGGTGATGGACGCCGCGGCGGTCGCAAAAGACGCGGGTGTGCCCGTCATCGCCGACGGCGGCATCCGTATGTCGGGCGACATCGCAAAGGCGCTCGCCGCCGGCGCTTCGTCCGTCATGATGGGCGGCCTCTTCGCTGGGCTCGACGAGGCACCGGGCGAACTCGTGATCTCCGAGGGACGCCGATACAAGACCTACCGCGGTATGGGATCCGAGGGCGCCATGAACGCTGGCTCGGCCGACCGCTACGGGCAAAGCGAGAAGTACGAGCAGCAGCAAGATCCCAACAACATCGCGCACATCAAATTCGTACCCGAAGGCGTCGAGGGCCTCGTGCCATACCGCGGCGGGTTACCCGAGTTCGTGTACCAAATGGTCGGCGGCATCCGCTCCGCGATGGGATACTGCGGCTGCCCGACCATCGCCGAGCTGAGAACACGGAGCCGGTTCTGCCGGATCTCCGCAGCAGGCATGATCGAGAGCCACCCGCACGACCTCCGCATTACCAAAGAAGCGCCCAACTACCAGAGGTAAGCGATGTCCGAGTTCATGACCGTTTCAACCAGCTCGCCTTGGGAAGGAACGGTGGGCTACAGCAGGGCAGTCCGAGCGGGTACGCATGTCTTTGTTGCAGGCACCATGGCCGCAAACACGCAAGGCGAAATCCAATCGCCGGGCAATCCATACGAGCAAACGATCTACGCGTTCCGGAAAGCGGAGATGGCTATGCAAGAAGCGGGCGCCAAACTCGAAAAC
>JBCDAP010000484.1:0-2100 GCA_039185335.1 Planctomycetota bacterium
CCGTACTCGGGTGCCATGTTGGCGATCGTGGCGCGATCGGGGATGGACATGGAGGCCATGCCGGGTCCAAAGAACTCGACGAACTTCTCGACGACACCGTAAGCACGGAGTTGCTGGACGATGGTCAGGACGAGGTCGGTGGCGGTCGCACCTTCGGGGAGTTCGCCTGTCAGGCGGAAGCCGATGACCTCTGGCGTGAGCATATAGACCGGTTGCCCACACATCACGGCCTCGGCCTCGATGCCACCAACGCCCCATCCGAGCACGCCCAGGGCGTTGATCATGGTGGTGTGCGAGTCGGTGCCGACAAGAGAGTCGGGGTAGACGACGGTTTCGCCATCAATCTCTTTTGTAAGCGCGCCGGAGGCGAGGTATTCGAGGTTCACCTGGTGAACGATGCCGGTGGCGGGTGGGACAACGCTGAAGTTCGAAAGGGACTGCTGCCCCCACTTCAGGAACTCGTAGCGTTCGCCGTTGCGCTCGAACTCCTTCTCGGCATTCACCGTCAAGGAAACAGTCTTGGCAAAGTCGTCGACCTGAACAGAGTGATCAATAACGAGGTCGCAAGGGACTTCGGGGTTGATGTGCTGGGGATCGCCGCCAAGGCCCTTCATGGCATCGCGCATCGCGGCGAGATCGACAACGCAGGCAACACCTGTAAAGTCCTGGAGGACGACGCGCCCAGGCATGAAGGGCATCTCGACCCGGTTCACCTCTTTGGCGTTCCAGTTCGCGAGACCGACGACATCGTCCTGGTTGACGACGAATCCATCGACATTGCGGAGCATGGATTCAAGAAGGACGCGGATCGAGAAAGGGAGTTTCTCGACATGCCCGATGTTCTGATCGATCAACGCACCAAGATCGTAATAGGCGTGGTCGCCGGCGGAGGTGGTGAGGGTCTTGCGTGAGTTGAACGGATTCGCGGGCATCGCGGTCCTCCTTGCGTTGCTGGTGAACGGGGGATTGATAGGAGCTTGTTTGTGTGCTGGGCGGGGGATCAGGCCGCCAACGGGCGCATCATAGGCTGCTGAGACCAGAAAGTCGCGTTGGCGGTGCCATGGAATTTCTGAGTGAGCGTGATCGCAGCCCCCCTGCTTGTGGAGATTTTGCGAGGTACATCACGCGATTGAAGGAAAAAGACTCGTGGATGACCCAAATGCAAGCGCAGCCTTGGTCTACGCACGCTGTTCAAGAACAGCCCGATCCATGCCTGAGCACGATCGTCTCACTCTTCGGTGGGTTGGGGCGAAGCTTGCGCGGAAGCTTTCTGGGTCTGAGCCGCTCTCCCTTTGGCGCCGTAGTGCTGGTGGAGGCCGGTTTGCTCGCAAGCGGCACGGAGGAGGCGCTCGCCGTCTTCGGGCGTGATCGATCCTTCGGCGATGTAGGCGGCGATCTCGCGTTTGGTCTGCTCGGCCTCACGAGCGCGGGTGACGCGAAACCAGATCGGAAATCCGACACCAGCCGCAACGATGAGCACTACGGCGGCACAAACTGTGAACAACGCTGCGACAGAAATCCAGTCACCGATATCAATGCGGAAGTTGCCGGCTTCGATAGCTGCTAAGAACATGCTGCATCTCCTGACCAGTTACTCATGATTCGGAAGAGGAACGGCCCGATTTCAGGATACGTGCAAGACGACCCGGATGTCCAAATCGATGCTGGTGTGTGCTCACTCCGGCTCTTCGGCAAGACGCATCCCGAGCACCCACAGACGAAGCGGATCGCCTGAAGGATCGGGGCCGATGAGCACCCATGGCCGGTCCGGGTTGTTTGTGGTGCGAGGAACGAACGGATCGGCAAGCACCCGCGCAGGCGTGGTCGCTCGTGTCTGCACTTTGTCGCGGATCAGTCGTTGATACTGCAGCCCGTCAGGCGTGGTTACGAATACGCCAAAGCCCGCAGCATCGTGCACGAAAGCGCCGGCGATTGAATCCTCTGCAAGCAATAAGACTTCGCCCGCAGCGGACATCATCGCCATCCGCTTCGCCGCAGGATGGAAAAAGAGAATACCCGGCGCATCCGGCGCACCGGGTGGTGTGTCCAGTGTCGCACCGACGGCCGCCTGATAGGACGTTGCCGGCGAATGAGAACTCG
>JBCDAP010000485.1:0-2083 GCA_039185335.1 Planctomycetota bacterium
CACCTTGCTGCCGTCGGTGAGTTCGGGCGTCGACAACTCGTCGTTGATCCCGACGATCCGCTGAACACCCGCGATCGTGATGACGGCTCGATTTGACGCATTCTCAGCCGTCATGATCCCTGCGTATGTCCAATAGATCGGGATTGCAGGCATGGCTTGCTGAGCAATGGTCTCGGTGTGAGTTTCAACTACAGCCGTTCTCGTCTCGGGGGGTTGTGGATAAGGCGGGATCGTAAAAACACCGGTCACACTCTGTGCCAGGGCCAACCACTCTGAATCCGGGTAGGTCACTGGGCCCGAAGACGATGTAGGCTGAGACGGCGTCTGCGTATTGCCTCGATCAGAAGGCCGGACGCCTGTTGAGACTTCACCTGTCAGCAGTTCATCGACAGGGGATGGTGAGAGCGGCATCGGCACCACCCACATCGCCCCCGCGAAGATACCGCTCGCTAGCAGCGCGGGCAGCGTCCATCGGGTCAGTGGTTTCGCGGTTTGGCTCTTTTGGAGGGGCATGATGATGTATCTGAACATGGTTCGGCTCGGCGCACCACCCGCCGACAAAAAACTCTTACGCATCTGGGCCAACATCGAGTCCGAGCTCTTGAGCTTCGCCCACGGTCAGCTCGCGCCAGGCCCGGGTCTGCATCACCGAGCCTTCTGACTCAACAATCAACTCATACCACCGAGGACCATCAAGGTTGCCGTCCGAAACACGCACAACCAGCCCCCACAAGATCGTCCGAAAAGTCAACGCACGAGCGATCATATTGCCCTGTTCGCCTGACAAACCGGCGTCACGAAGCAGAGCGCCGCGGAACGCCGCCTGCTGCTGCAGCTCCGGGTTCATCCTGCTCTCTTGGATAACCGGCAAAGCTTGAGCCTCGTCGCCAAGGATCGCGAGTAAGACCGCGTCGCTCGCCGCGAAGACCGAGACCTCGGCCGGGCCGACCGAGCGTGTCAATTCATCGAATTGATCAGGCGGCAGGCGGTCAATCGAATCCGAGATCAGGTCCGCCAGGCTTGCCGATTCCGCTCGTCCCGGCATGAGGTGGAGCGTCCCCTGGGCGTCGTACACGAAGAAGTCCATCCGAGCTCCCGTGGGAAGCTCAAAGTCGAACATTCTCTGGCCCGTGTCTGCGAAGTGGCGGAGACGATCAGAGCCGCCTGTGTTCCGAACAATAGTCTGAGCGATGTACTCCGAGATATCTCGAACTCCGAGCAACTCGTGATGGTCTTTGTAGTCCTGGAGTTGATCTCCCAAGACCGCAGCTGATGTGCTCCCACGCATGATAAGCGAGCCCGCGAGCAACGAGACGACGATCAGTACCATCAAAGCGGTTGCCATGATGTAGCCGCGACGTTCGAAGTGCGCTGATGTGTTCGTTGAGGAACGGTGCATCGCTCAAGTCCCCCTCGTTACGACGTTGGTCTCGAACACCCAATCCTCGTAGACGCCTGACTCCGTCTCGAGCACCAGGCGGAACACAAACGGAAAATCCTCCGCCAAGTATGCAGAATACTGATCGGGCCACTCATCCGTTTCGATGCCGCTCGGAAGAACCGACCATTCGCACCTTGTGATCCGGCGCACCAAAATCTGCGGCTCCCCAGCCGGCTCGATCGGTGCCCATTGCAACACCCATCCGTCCTCAACCGTTTCTCTTAATTCGAACGCCCCATACACGGCATCGGTCGGGGTGACCGAGACACGACCATTCTCGCTCGTCCTCGCCTCAAGCTCTTGTGCTGTTAATGGCAAGGGGGATTCGCGCAGCATCACCACCAAACGCTGCACGTAACGCCCATCACCTAACTCTTCGTACTCAAGGATGAAATAATCGGGCTCCGAGTAAGGATCGATCTGGCTCGAGAGAATCGCCATCGGCGCCGCACCACTCCCCGAGTTATCTGTTTCGAGACCTCCTCCTGCTCCCCCCGAACCTCCGCCAAGCACCGCTTGGGCTGCTGTAAAAACCTCATCAGAAACTTGCCCCTCGATACGACCAACCGCCGAGGAAATCGCACCTGCCGCTCCATCGGTCGGGCTGGAGCTTCCCCCACTTCCCCCAGACTCCTCCATTCC
>JBCDAP010000486.1:0-2053 GCA_039185335.1 Planctomycetota bacterium
AACCACGAGCCGGGCATCACATTCTTTCAAACCGGTGGACAACAGGCCGGGCGTCCTTCCTTCGGCGCGTGGACGAGCTATGGGCTCGGGAGCTCGAATGCCAACCTCCCCGCGTTTGTTGTTCTGATCACGCAGGGATTCGGAAACATGCAGGCTCTCTCGGCGCGCTTCTGGGGCTCGGGCTTTCTTCCGGGCGAGCACCAAGGCGTCCATCTGCGCAGTGGTGAGGACCCTGTCCTGTTCCTGAAGGACCAGCCCGGGATCTCACGTCGCGATCGCCGGCGGATGCTCGACGCGCTAGGAGAGCTCAACGAACGCCATCGCATCGAGACGCTGAACCCCGAAATCGAGGCACGGATGGCTCAGTACGAAATGGCCTACCGGATGCAGATGTCCGTGCCGGAGCTCACCGACTTCTCCGACGAGGACGAAGAAACACTTGATCTATACGGTCCTGAGGTGAGAAAACCAGGGACCTTCGCCGCTAATTGCTTGCTCGCTCGCAGATTGAGTGAACGCGGCGTCCGCTTTGTGCAGATGTACATGCGCGGCTGGGATGCACACGGCGATCTGCCGTTCGAGATCCGTCAACAGTGCCAAGCAGTTGATCAGCCTCAAGCAGCACTCATCAAGGACCTCAAGCGTCGCGGGCTGCTCGATGACACATTGATCCTCTGGGCCGGCGAGTTCGGCCGAACCGTCTACAGCCAAGGGCAACTCACGACAACACGCTACGGGCGAGATCACCACCCCAAGTGCTTCACAGTCTGGCTCGCCGGCGGCGGCATCAAGCCCGGGATCTCGTACGGCGCGACAGATGAATACTCGTACAACATCACCGAGAACCCGGTGAGCGTGCACGATCTTCACGCAACAATGCTCCACTTGCTGGGCTTCGACCACACTCGCCTGCTCTATCGACACGCCGGTCGCGATTTTCGGTTGACCGATGTATTCGGCCGCGTCGTACACGATATTCTGGCATGAGTGTGCGCAAACATCCGCATCATCCTTGCTAAAGAACGCCCCTTACGCGAAGAGACATGCTCGAAATCCTTGTTCAACTTGTCGGTCGCACCCACCCGCTGATCCTGCACTTACCCATCGGCCTGATGGCCGGGCTCGTGACCCTCGAGCTGTGGAACCTCATGGCCCACCGGCTGCAATCAGCTGACCAACGCACCCCCGTGCCCCGAGGAAGCGTTTCGCCCGTCTTGCTCTGGCTGATGATCGCCAGCACACTCGCCGCGGCTGTCAGCGGCGTAATCCTCGCACGAGAAGACACCTATCCCCTTTCACCCGTCGCGCTGCACCGGAACTTTGGCCTCGCGTTTACTGCGATACTGTGCATGATCGGGATGCTCCACGCTCTGGGCATGCGCCGTGCTTATTTAAGCTTCCTCGCCCTTAGCGCCGCCCTACTCGTCCCGGCGGGGCACTTTGGCGCTTCGCTGACCCACGGCGAGAGCTTCCTCTACGCGCCGCTCTTGCCTGATGAACCGGAATCAAACGCTGTCTTTCTGGTGACCAACGAGTCAGGGGATCCGCTCGACCACGCTAATCCGACATATGACACGCATATCCAAGCGATTCTCGCGCAACGGTGCATTTCTTGCCATGGCTCCGAAGCACGCAAAGGCGGACTCAGCCTTGATTCGATCGACAATGTCTACCGCAGCAGCACGGTCGTGCCCGGTGACTCACAAACGAGCGAACTGCTTGCTCGGATGCGATTGCCTCTTGACGATGAAAAACGCATGCCGCCAAAGAGTCGCGAGCAGCCCGAGCAACATGAGCTTGATCTCATCGAGGCTTGGATCCAGGCCGGTGCTTCGGAACAGGGCGTGTTCGAGATCGGCGAGAGTACAGCAATCGCTCTCGCTGCGCTCGCTCACAACACCTCAGCCGGCGCAAGCCAGGACGCAGAGACACTCGCCAACCAACTTCCCGATGTGCCGCAAGCAGCTTTGGACGATATCGACCGCCTCTCAGCTGCATTTGCCCATGTCGCTCCGATTTCCCCCGGGCAGAACAATCTCTGGATTGATCTCGG
>JBCDAP010000487.1:0-2051 GCA_039185335.1 Planctomycetota bacterium
ACCGCGGATCGCCTTGTTGTGGAGATTCTGGCCGATGGATCGCCTGTGCCTCCCGAGCATCTGGATGCACCCCCCGCGGATGATCCCTACGCCTCTGAAATGCAGCTCAGAACGGCTGCGGCGGGTCCTTTGGTTGCAGAATCGCTGATGCAGGCTTGCGAAGCGATCGATTCCATCGCACCCCGTCACGCGGAGGCCGCGCAGCTTCTTCAGAGCGGAAATGTTGACGATGCCATGAAACAGCTCGCTGCTCTGATGTCGACCTGGCAACAAGCCCAAACCGTGATCGATCTCGCAGCCGCGGCGCCTGGGGTCTCCCTCTCCTCGGTTCCAGAGCTCGACAAAGCGGCGACGGAAGTAGTTGGCAGACTGAACGACATGAAAGAAGCCTTGGACCGACGAGATTTCTCGGATCTGGCAGACATCCTGATCGAGGATATGCCCGAGATGGTCGATCTCTGGACCGGTGCGTTGAGGAAGGCCGCGACGAACCTCGCTGTCGCCTGAAACCTCAAGGCCTAAATACGATCGAGCACCCGGTTCCCCAGATGCATTATTCTTCTGTGGTTTCCGACTGGAGGCCCCGTTGACCGGATCCAAAGCGAAGAGCACGAAGGCGACCAAAGCGATCGACAAGGTTGATCAGCTGATGGAGAAAGCGAGCCAGGCGCTCGCATCGACGAATTACTTTGATGCCGAGAAGCTGAGCCTTGAGGCTTTGTTGTTGGCACGCAAGCACAGCTTGTTCGAACGGATGGCGAGGATCTGTCTGCCGCTTCAGGAGTCAAGACGCCAGAAGCGGCTTGAAGCGATCGATTCCGGTCGTCTCGTTCGCCTCGATCAACAGTCCGACGAGCCCAGGGTTGAGGCGGGGTGTTATCTGTTTGAGCCCATGCTGGTTGCTGCCGACGCTCGGGATCTGCGTGAGCGAGCTGACGCGGCGAAGGTGCCGGTGCTCGCGATCGCGAGGGAGCCCAAAAACCAGATGGGCTTGTGGCCGATTGCGATGATCGGGCCAATTACCGTCCGGACGCGGGTGAGGCCTCCTGCCAACGATGAGCCCGACTTTGCTTGGATGCAGTCGGCTTCGGAAGCGCTGGGAGATCAGGCCATCTCCACGCTCGATCTCAATCGCCCCGCTGAGCACATCGTTGATCAGATTCTTGACAAGCTCGGGACTGTTCCTGAACACGAGAAGCTACATCAGCAGCTCGCGAACTATTGCCGTCAAGCAGAGCAAGAGAAGCTCGAAGGCGCGGAGGGGAAGACGGAGGAAGCCGAGAGTGATGACTTCGATGATCCCAGCGATGTCTGACGATCAGTAGCGATAGTCGTTCGATTCTTCGCGTTCCTGCTGTTCTTTCCAGCGACGGTACTCTTGGTACTCCCGGTCGCTGCGGTGGGCTTCCTCGCGAGCTCTACGATCGGCACGCTCATTCTGGTCACCGATCACAGCACCACCAAGGGCACCGGTTGCGGCACCGATCGCAGCACCAGCACCGGCATTCCCGGTGAATGAGCCGATGATCGCACCCGTGCCTGCTCCAACAGCGGCACCGGTCAGAGCACCCTCGCCGGCGTTATTGCATCCCACGGCAGCGAGGCCAAAGAGTGCGGCTGCGACCAGTGCTCCGAAGCGACCTGTTTTCGTGTTGTTCATCCTGAAACTCCTTGTGCCCTGATCGTAGACTGATTCTTGCGTGGTCGCGAGATGGTCCAGACCAACCTGGACGCGTGCATCCCGAACTCTGAGCAAACACGCGAAGCCAACTCGCCGATAGTGAACTCTAGCACTGTGCAATTCCTTCGTCCGAATCGCCAAGCAAACAGAAGAAAATCGATGGCGGAGGGGCGTTTCCAAGGGCACCCCCCGATTCTTTTGAAAACGTCCGGTATAGTCCAGGACAGCCTTTGAACCCGACCAGAGAATCAGATCATGATGGACCAGCCAGAAGACCATTCGTCAACCGCCTCGCTCCCGACGGTCACAAGTGTGCGGACGATGTGGCTTGTGAAGTTTGGTGCGTTCCTGATTGTGGGGGTCGGACTCG
>JBCDAP010000488.1:0-2044 GCA_039185335.1 Planctomycetota bacterium
CGACAATCCTGCCCCTCGCTTCATCATCACAGATCGTGGTGGGCAGTTTCAGAAGTCATTTCATCTTGCGCTGATCCAGCGAGGTGTCAAGCACGCACGAAGTCCTCCGCGAGTGTGGCAGCTCAACGCAAAGGCCGAGATGTTCTTCTGGAGTTTGAAACGCTGGTGGCGTGTCTCGCTCACTCCGCCGAACTTGGGCGCGATCCAGAATCGGCTGGATGCATACGAGGTATGGCATAACCGCTACCAGCCACATGCAACTCTCGATACAATGACTCCGAGCGAGGTGGTGGCAGCAACGCTTGCCCGCCAGCCAGTTAGATACACGGAAGGAGGTGAACTCGAACCCAACATCACGATCAGACGACAGCAAATCGGCAACGATCCTCGATTGCCTTACCCGGTGATCAAGGTGAGGCCGAGACATCGTTCTGCGGCGTGATGATCGCCGTTTGGAAGGGTGTCACAATCTACTGGCCCGTCGCTGGTGTTATCCCGGATCTGCGCTACATAACTGTTGCTATCAGTCAGAGTCGCTCTAGAAACTTCTCGCCTTCTTCGATCTCATTGTCTGAGAAGTGATCTAATCTGGGTGGGTATCCCTTCGGCGACAAATGAAACGGCAGCCTGGCATGTCACCAGTGCGGCGTGAATGAGCGGCAAGGACTGCAAAGTACACCGCTGACGCGGCGCCGCATAAGCGATCGACTTTTTCAGTGGTCAGTTCTTCGTTGACGTCCGCAATCGCACGATCCTCTCAAAGCCAAGTGTCTGCATCGGAGTCCTCATCTGTCGTCCCAGAGTTCGTTCGTCGGGCCGTCATCTGGCGTGGGATCAAGTGTTCCAAGACGCACGAAGCGTTCGTCTTCCGATGAGTAATCGAATACGACACGCTCCGACGACGCATGCCCGTCGGCCCATACGACATTCGCAAACTGACCACCGCCATGTCTCGCGTGGACGGTGTTGCCCCCGAAGACCCGCCCAAGCGGGTCCCGGGCCGCGGGTTGCAGTTCCCACTGCGGCCAGGTATCCAACGCCGCTGAGACATCCAGCCCGGTGCTCACCTGCCCGCTGTCGGTGAAAAGCACAGTCTTGCTGGGCCGGACGAGGCGCGAGGTCTTGTAGGGCCTCCACTCGCCGTTGCCCGGGTTGTCACCCAGCATGCGGCCGTTGTACCCGTAGTGCACGACCAGCGGCAGCGCGTAGTTGCTGAAGAACGGTGTGGTCTGTCCCCAGTCGATCGCCTCGACCGGCGTGTCCCACGACGGGCACCCGGCGATCACCGAGAGGTCGTCCAGATACCGCGAGAGACTGCCGTTTCGGAATGCGAGCTCAAGGTCGCCGCCGATCTGGGCCCAGCACCACGAAGTGTTGGCCCCGAACCCCGGGAAGTTCGGATCCTCGAGATCCGGATCGACCGCATTGTGCGGCGGGAGCTGATCGGCATGGTCCAGCCCGTAGAGATTCGTCGCAATCGCGATCTGACGCTGCCTCGACAGACACTGGACGCCCCGGGCTGTCTCGCGGGCCCGCCCGATCGCTGGCAGCAGGATCCCGGTCAGCAACGCGATGATCGCGATGACCACCAGCAGCTCGATCAGCGTAAACCCGCCCCCCCGGCGGATCCACGCTCGATCTCCGACAGCATCGCCCGCCGAGCCCTTTGTCACGGTTTATGGTCTCTCGCAGACGAGTTCGAGGCAGCCGGTACGGATGTCCGAGAGCATCGATCGGATATCGAAGAAGTCGACCTTCCCGTCCTCGGTGAGATCGGCGTCCGCCGAGCCAGCGCGGAACCGTTCGAGGTATGCGATGATGTCACGCTGATCGATCACCGAAGCTGGCGCGGCAAACGAAGCGAGGCACCGGCGCGAACGCAGCGCATCGATCGTGCCGGACCGGTTGAACACCAGCCGTGTGTCGGTGACCGGGCCCAGCAGCGTCACGTTGTCCTGGGTCACATCCACATCGAACGCGAAGCGGCTTCCCGAGACCCGCAGCACACCGTCATAGGTGTTTGGGAATGCTCCGTCGTCGATGC
>JBCDAP010000489.1:0-2032 GCA_039185335.1 Planctomycetota bacterium
CCAATTCAGAGCGGCTTCTGCGAGCTCCGCGTTCGCGGGTGAATCCGGCGATCCGTAAAGCGTATTGGTGAACCAGAGTGTTGAGCCCACAGCGATGAGGCGTTGTTTCTTTCCAAACCATTCACGCTCGGCGGCTGCAGCGATGGTGTACGGGCCTTCGGTAGTGTCGTTGGCGTCGGGCGTTGCCGTGCGGCGAGCGATGGCCGAGACCCAGCGCGTCTCGGCCCACCGCTGGGCGCTGTGCGGGATCGTCAGCAGTGCAGAGACGCCGTCGTCTGTGAACTCGAGCGGGATCGCGGACCTGGTTCCGAAGGACGTGTTGGCAAGGGCGTTCGCGACTGGATGCTCCGATGTCGATGGGAGGGCGGTGAGGTTGTAGATCAAGTTCGTCCCGCGCGGTGTCGTCTGGTTTTCGATCAGCATGCGATCGGTGTTCGCGTTGATGCCGAACGGCATGAGCAACGCAGCAATGGGATCCTCGGAGCCGATGGCAGGACGGGTTGATGGCTGAAGGGTGACGAGGAGCGGAGAGCCATCTTCCAAGACAGTGGTGATGGCGCGAGCCAGGCGATCGGTGCGGTCCATGGCAAGTGATCCCTGCGAGGCCTCGGCGAGCGATGGTGATGACATCACGAAGTACACGGTGTTGTCATCGTTAGCGGTTGGGCCGATGGGGTCGGTCGCGGTCTGCCATTCGAGCAATGTCCATCGTTTGAGGCGCAGGCGCTCGAGGAGGGCGCCGAGCTGGTCCCGAGCCGGGCGGGTTGGTTCGCCAGATTCATCGAGCAAACGCTGGCTCTCGGCGTGCATGAGCACCACCGTGGGCGGATTGGGATTCGTCACGGCGTCGATCGCGGTGATGACGAGTTCTTCGCCGAAGAGGCGGCTCGGGGTGTCCGAAGGGATGAGCTGTGAGGCGGGGGCGGCGACAACTTCGCGTTCACCGAGGATGACGAGGGCTTCGTCTTCGCGGAGCGCTCGCTCGATCTGAGCGGCTCGCATCGGCGGCAGATTGGCGGCGGCATCGACCACCGCTCCAGCTTCATCGCGGATCGAGATCGCGCTCGTGAGGAGCGGATCATTGGGTTCCAGGAGACCCGTTGAGGCAGCGTTTTCGAAGGCGGTGATGATCTGATTGAGGATCTCGATCACGCTGCGGAGTGCGTCGGCTTCAGGGGTACGGGTGGCGTTGGTCAGGCGGTTCAGGTTCGCCTCGCTCGATAAAGATGGAAGAACGACGCTCTGGCGGAGAGCGGCGGCTGCGTTCGCCGCGTTTGCGCGATCGATCGCGGTGTTGGCTTCAATAGCAGCGGCGAGCGATTCGATTGCTTCGGAGACGGAGGTATAGGTCGACCTCGTGTTTCTGATGCTCTGTTGGTGTGCCTCAATGATGGAGGATTGTTGGCTCTCAAGAGCGTCCAGAACAAGCTTCACCTGAGCCTCAGCGGACTCCGGCTGCTTTGGATCGATTCGCTCTACGGTCACAAGCGGGGAGGCGGCTTCGAAAGCGTCAAGCAGATCGACCGTGCGCCGGCGCTGGTCTCCAGTGAGCCTCGTGGTGTCGAGCGTGACCGCGATTGTGATCGGCTCGTCGAGTTGGTCGAGAAGAGCCTCTGTGCTCGGGGCGAGCGATTGCGATCCCGTGTTCGAAAGATCGAATCGCCCAGAAACCACGCTCGGCAGCAAGACCGCCGCAACGAAAGACAGCAAGATCAGGATCAAGCTCTGCGCCATGAAGCGTGCTCGCCGACCGTTTGCACTCGGTGTTTTAGAGGGTCTTTGGGTCATCGCCACCTCCTGAATTCAAGAGCGACAACCGATGCGGTGAGGAAGACAAGCGAGAAGCTAAGAAAAAAGGCAACATCTGCAAGGTCGATCACGCCTCGAGCGAAGTCGCGCAGGCGGAGGTTAAAGGAGAGTGCGTAGAGCGGTTCATGCAGGAACTCAGGTGCGTATTGTGGTCCGAGCGTGGTGGCGAGAGCGAGCAGGATGAAGAAGAACACCGTGGCGAGGAAAGAGACGATCTGATTCG
>JBCDAP010000490.1:0-2032 GCA_039185335.1 Planctomycetota bacterium
ATCGCGTAGAAGAAGCCTACTTTGAGTTCGACTTGGCGCTCGATGGCAACACCGTGATCGATTCGGCAACCTTGACCAGCGCCAGTCTTATCAAGGGAGCCCAGGGCTCTTGCAACGACGGTGTCATCACGATCTTTGTGTATGCCGCCGATGGAACCGTCGATGGACTCGATCACGGGACACTTGGCTTTGAGGATCCAACAACCGCTGCCTTGACCACAGTCGTGTTTAATGCGCTTGGCGGAGGACAATCAACCATTATCCCTGACGACATCCCCGCGATCGATATCACCGCTGAGGTTCAAGCTATTGTTGATGCAGGATTCTCTTTTGTTGGCATCGGCGCGTCCGCACCCTCAAATGTGCTCTACTGCTCACCCAACACTTTCTTTGGATCGGTCTCTGTCGATGTTGAATCGAGTCCAGGAGGTAGTGGATGTGCCGGAGATGCAAACGATGATCAGCTTGTGAATGTTGCTGATTTCATTGCAGTTCTTTTGAACTTCGGTGCCACCGGGCCAGGTGTCGCAGGTGATGCAAACAATGACGAACTCGTCGATGTCGCTGACTTTATCGCCGTGCTTCTCAACTTTGGAGCCTGCAACCCCTGATCCTCCGCTTACATTCAATTCACCCGAAACCCGCTTTTCACTTGCGGGTTTTTTAGTTGTTGCACAAAGTGATCTTCTTAGGCACACCTTCCGTGATCATGCCTAAAAAGTGACTAAAGGTTCCGCCTCTGAGTTGTCGTTTTGCATCATCTCGTTTTGCCAGATGGGTTCTTACGGAACGGGTATCCAATACGAAGAATTGCACCAGATGAGTTTTCTCATTCGCGTTGAGCTGGGAGTGAACTCGTCGCGATGATCTACTCCCACTCGATCGTTGCCGGCGGTTTGCTCGAGATGTCATAGACCACACGATTCACGCCGCGAACTTCGTTGATAATGCGATTCGAGATCCTCGCCAGCACCTCGTGCGGCAAGTGCGACCAATCCGCGGTCATAAAGTCTGTGGTATCCACCGATCGAATCGCAAGCACATTCTCGTACGTTCGCCCGTCCCCCATCACACCCACGCTCTGGACCGGCAGAAGAACCGCGAACGTCTGGCTTGTCTTGCGGTAGAGGTCTGCTGAAACGATCTCTTCGATCAGAATCGCATCCGCTTCTCGGAGCACCGCAAGCTTATCTTCGGTCACTTCACCGAGGCAGCGAACCGCGAGCCCCGGCCCGGGGAAGGGATGACGCCACACCATCTCGGGAGGAAGCCCAAGCACCTCTCCAAGCCGACGGACTTCATCCTTAAAGAGATCACGCAACGGCTCAACCAACTCAAAGCCAAGCTGCTCGGGCAAGCCACCAACGTTGTGGTGCAGCTTGATGTTCGCAGATTTACCCGCATGTCCATGACCCGATTCAATCACATCTGGATACAACGTGCCCTGCGCCAAAAACTGAGCATTAGGAACGTCAGCGGCCGCCTGTTTGAAGACCTCAATAAAGCGATGCCCGATCCGTGTGCGTTTCTCTTGGGGGTCGCTGATACCCGCAAGGTCATCCAGAAAGTCTGCGCGAGCATCCGCGACAATCAGGTTCGTATCGAAATGATCCCGGAACGTCACCTCGACGAGCTCGCGTTCATTCTTGCGCAGCAGCCCGTTGTCGACGAACACACACGTCAACCGATCACCGATCGCCTTATGCAGCAAAGCAGCGCAGACAGAGGAATCAACACCACCCGAAAGCCCGCAGATCACCGATGCGTCCCCAACACGCTGCGGGATTGTTTCGAGTTGTTCCTCCATGAAGCCTGCCATGCTCCACGAGCCGCTGCACCCGCAGATCTCGAAGAGAAAGTTCCGGAGCAGCTGCGTACCGTGCACGGTGTGCGTGACCTCGGGGTGAAATTGGACGCCGAAGAATGGTTTGCTCGTATGGCGAACAGCCGCGTACGGACACGTCGGCGTCGAAGCGAGTGTCTCGAACTGCTGATCGATCCCTGTCACTTGGTCGCCATGGCTCATCCAAAC
>JBCDAP010000491.1:0-2018 GCA_039185335.1 Planctomycetota bacterium
CGCCAGGAGGTTCTGCTGGGTGTCGGTGGTTACCACGCGCTTGCCGAGCTTGGCATCGAGCCTACGGTTCTCCACCTGAATGAGGGGCATGCGGCCTTTGCGCCGCTCGAAGAGCTGGCTCAGTTCGTTGAAGGTGGTCACGAACTCGATGAGGCCAAGGACATCATTCGCCGCGGTTCGGTCTTTACGACACACACTCCGGTTCCCGCGGGCAACGATCGCTTTGATCCCAAGCTCACCCTGAAGTACATCCGCTCGTACGCGCAGCGTTTGGATATTTCTGCTCACGAGTTGCTTGCTTTGGGTCGTGAAGATGAGTCGGACCGGACCGAGTCGTTCTGCATGACTGTTCTGGCATTGAAACTGGCGAAGCGTGCGAATGGTGTTGCCGAACTTCACGGCGAGACCGCACGCGGGATGTGGACGGGTGTGTACGGCGTGTCCAGTTCTGATGAGGTTCCCATCGGTCACGTGACGAATGGTGTGCATGTGGAAACGTGGCTTTCGGACGACGCGCGTCCGTTCTATGACCAGCATCTCAAGGCGAAGTGGGTTGGTGCCGGCCCTGAACACGATTGGTGGTCGAAGGCAGACGCGGTTCCGAACGCTGAGGTTTGGGCGCTGCGAGAACGCTTGCGTCGAAAGTTCATTACCGAGCTGCGTGTACGCATGCGCGATCAGTATCAGTACCACGCGATGGATCCTCGCGAGCAGACGGATCTGTACGAATCGCTCCGCGAAGATGCGCTGACGATCGGCTTTGCGCGGCGCTTCGCGACGTACAAGCGAGCGGTTCTGATGTTCAAGGACGAACAGCGTCTCGCGCGACTGCTGAATGATTCAGATCGCCCGGTGCAGATCGTCTTTGCAGGCAAGGCTCACCCTGCGGATCTTGATGGGCAAGCCTTCGTGAAGCAAGTCTGGAAGCACTCTCGCAAGCCGGAGTTCAGGGGCAAGATCTTCTTCCTCCAGAACTATGATCACGCGATCGGACGCATGATGACCTCGGGTGTTGACCTTTGGCTCAACAATCCGGTTCGTCCGATGGAAGCTTCCGGCACCTCCGGCATGAAGCCCGCTTACAACGCCGGGCTGAACTGCTCCATCCTCGATGGATGGTGGCCCGAGGGGTACAACGGCAAGAACGGGTGGGCGATCGGCGACGATCAGGTCTTTGCCGACCAGCGTCAGCAGGACAATCGTGATGCGATCGCCCTGTATGACGTACTCGAGTCCGAGGTCGTTCCCACGTTCTACAACCGTGGCCGAGACGGTGTCCCGGCTGAGTGGTGCAGCATGGTCAAGGAGAGCTGGCGTTCGATCTGTGCGTTCTTCTCGACGCATCGCATGCTCGAGGATTACTGCAACGGCTACTACTGGCCCGCGCACAACGACCACTAACCAAAATCTGCACGCCTATATCCCGAATGACCCTTTGCGACCGCGTTCTTCGCGGGGATGTCTTCGTCTGGTAGCGTGGTGGGCATCGTGGCAGAGATCGATCACATACTGACACTCGCGAACGAAGGCATCGGCCAAGTGTTGATCTTTGTGGTCATCGCAATCGCCGCGATTCTCGGTACGGTCTACTCGTACTACGAGGCGAAGAAGCGGCGCGAAGAGATCGCCGCGTTTGCCGCTCAGCATGGCTTTGCGTTTCATCCCGCTAAAGCCAACAAGTCGCTTCCGTACTCGATCTTTGATGACGGGCATTCGCGTTGGTCGCGCTTTCACTGCTACGGATCCAAGTCGAATCTGATTAACGGCTTGCCGGGCGATCATCATGTTGAGTTGTTTGAGTATCACTACGCGGTCACCTCGGGCTCAGGAAAGAACCGACGCACCACGCATTATCACTTTGGTTGCCTTGCCATTCACACACAGGTCGATCTGGGCAAGCTCTTCGTACGCGATGAGCACTTCGGTGACAAAATCGCCTCTGCCGTCGGTTTCGATGACATCGACTTCGAGGACCATCAATTTTCGAAAGAGTTTCTCGTCAAGTCAGACGATCGTCA
>JBCDAP010000492.1:0-2007 GCA_039185335.1 Planctomycetota bacterium
CCTCGACGGTCAGTGTCTGGTACGGCAACCCCTCGCTCGGGATCGCTTCACCTCCTATCCGCTCGACGATTTCTGCCGAGAAGCTTCCAGGGCCGGTGACCCCGATCCCAGAGTTGACCGTCACGATGCTGAGCGTTCGTCCAAGAGGGAAGCCGGTGGTTCCGTCAGAATTTCCCAGGACTTCGTTCCACCGCCGAATCGTTTCTTGGGCTCGCGAGGACAGCGGCGTGTCTTGAGTAACGCCACGAGCGAGGCGGTCCAGTGCCGCGAAGCTCCCGACGACCTCATCGAGAGCAAGAGATGGGATTTCCACCACCTCGAAGCCCATTCGATCCGAGAGCTTCTTGAGCTCGTCTGCAGTGCCTCCAACAGTCCGCTCGACAACCACGGTCGTCGCGTTCAGCTTGCTCAGGCGTTCGACCTCGATCCCCAGCTGGTCGCCGATGACAGGGACTTCGTCGCCCAGCACTTGATCCCAGCCGTGCCGTCCGACAATCACATCTCGGTAACCGAGATGCACCAATGTCTGCGAAAACGCAGGGCTCAGCACCACAATGCGAACCCCATCAAGCGTTTGCGTCTCCTCCCCCCCCGAACTGTGCGTGTCGTTCCCACAAGCCCCGAGAATGAGGAAGAGCCCGAGGAATAGGACACAGAGCCTCTTCATCAAAGCTCCACCGCGAGCCTGACCGAAATACAAGATGTCGTACTGGGTTGCCACAGCCCTCATGGTACGCTCAACAACTCGTAGCAAGGATGCTCCAATCACCGGCTGAGACGACTCAACTCAGCTTCATCATCAGGAGGATGATGTAAAAATGGGCCTGTTCAGACGCATTTCGTCCGTATTCTCTTCTCCAAGTCCGTCTTCAGCGACCGCTGTAGCCGCGACGGTGCCAGCTCCGGCCGCCACGATCATCGAGCCGAAGCAGAACGGTTCGTATCATCACGGCTCATCGACCGTCTCCGTGATGGATCCGCCTCAAGATCAAGCACACACCGATGAACCGATTGATCTCGATGATTCGGGGGAATTCCCGCCTCCTGCTCAGCCCCGCGCTCTCGCCCCTCGAGCCCCGCGGAACAAGCAGGAACTCTTTGAAGAACTTCAGAAGAATTACACCGAGGTTGTGGAGCTAGTCCGGAAAGTCGACGGGCATCTCGATCGTGAGCAGCACCGCTCCGCACGGGTCATGGAGGTCATCGATCGCTTCGATGCCATCATCCCGACTCTCCAGTCACGTCCCAGGGAACTCAACGACACCGCGCGTGAACTGAACGAGACCCTGATCAGCGCGATCCGTGAATCGGACGGCTCGAACGCCAAGCAGATCGCCGAAGCAGTCACTCAGGTCGAACTCCAGCTCCAGACTTCCGGGAAATCCCAGGCGGAGCTGGTCCACACCATGGCCGCGTTCCGTGAAACCATCGGGCGTTTGGCGACCTCGAACGAGCAGTCCGATGAGCTTCTTCGTTCGGTCACTCTGCGCAATGATGAGCGGGAACAAGAGCTCTCGAAGCTCGTTTCGTCTTCGCGTCGTTCGATGATGGTCGTGACAGCTTGCGCCGTTTCGCTCGGGCTTGTTGGTATTGCGATCGGCGCGATCGCGCTCTTCATGGCATAGCCGCGGATAGGTCGACAGTGGTGCCAGGAAACGTTTGCACCCCGTCGCTGACCCGGTGTGTGCGCAGCAGTTCGACGAGTTGGCAGAGATCTTCGGGAAAAGGCGCTGTGAAGACCATGCCTTCTTGGCGGATCGGGTGCTCGAGTCCGAGCGTCGCGGCGTGGAGCGCCTGGCGGTACATAACGTGTTCCGTCTTTGCTCGCGGATCGAGGTGATTGAGATTCAGCAGCGGGCCGCCGTACATGTCGTCGCCCACGATCGGGTATCCAAGATGCGAGAGGTGCAGACGGATCTGATGTGTTCGTCCGGTTTTGAGTTCGAGTTCGACCAGCGTGTACCCCTGAAACGATGATGGAGATCCGTCTCGTAAACGGAAACGCTC
>JBCDAP010000493.1:0-2001 GCA_039185335.1 Planctomycetota bacterium
AGCCGCAGCTCGGGCAGAGCAAACCTTCGAATTTACATATCTGGCTGGCTTGATGCGCATGCGTGAATCTTCCTCCTCGCAAGTAGCTTCTGTATACAAAAATGTAGAAGTTAATCGCCAACACACCTAGCAAAAAGAGAATTTCCCAATCCCAATCTGAAAACCTCTTCGTAAACAAAAAAGAGAAGACAAATAGAGTCGAAACGTACCAAACCAAGGCGAATAGCTGGTGACCTTCTTTCACCAGACTATGCATCGCCCGATCGCTCGGCCAGATACGCACTCCCTTTGAAGTCCTGAGAGGCCGGATCATCCAATCCGGCGGCCTCAACCAATCGCTATACATGACACCCCGCCTCCAAAGATCACCCAGTGCTCTGCATCGCCGCAGCAATACCGTTAATCGAAAGCTGCAGCGGCCCGCCGATCGCTCCCCGCTCATCTTCGCTGGCAGCGGCCTCATATCGCTTCAATAGCTCCAGCTGCAGAAGATTCAACACATCGGTCCGTGGATTACGATCGTGGATCGAATCCCGGATCGTCGGGTTGTTGTCGAGCAAATTCTCCTGCGTCGTGATCGCGAGCACGGCTTCGCGAGCCGATTCAAACTCGCGGGCAATGTGATCGTGCATCCCGCCCGAACCACCGTGCCGCTTCGCGTACCGCTCAGCGATGACAAGTCGCGCCCGAGCCATCTCTTGCTGGGCGTTATTCACAATCATGCGGAACACAGTCCATCCCTGGTACATGTCCCTGAGCTGCTCTAGGCGACCCTCTTCGATCGCGGCCTTGAGCGAGGCCCCCAGCCCGAACCACCCGGGCGCGTTGTAGCGCATCTGTGTCCAAGCGAACACCCACGGAATCGCCCGTAGCCCGTCGAAGTCCATATCGCCCGATTTCCGGGACACCGGCCGAGAAGCGATCGGCAGACGAGCAATGTGCGGTATCGCGGATATACCCAGATACCAATCCCAAAACTCCGGGTCATCGATCAACCTTCGATAAGCTGCCATAGAAAGGTCCGCGAGCCGGCGCAGCAATGCCAAATCTTCAACACGATCCTCCTGAGGATCGCCCGCGGTGGCGGTTGCCAACAAGACCGCGGACACGATCTGCTCTAGGTGTCGATGAGCGATCGCAGGAAGAGCATAACGGAATGTGATCACCTCACCTTGCTCGGTAAAACGGATGCGCCCATTTCGTGAAGAGGCAGGAGCCGCGAGAATCGCTCGATTGGCACGCCCACCGCCTCGACCGACCGATCCGCCACGACCATGAAACAATCGGAGAGAAACGCGATGACGATTCGCCACCTCGGCAAGGTCACCCTGAGCATCATGCAACTGGGCATTCGAGATCAGGTACCCGCCATCCTTGTTGGAATCGGAATAGCCAAGCATGATCTCCTGCATGTGACCACGCCGAGCAACGTGCTTGGCATACACCTCGTGAGAAAGCATCGCACTCAGCAACGGCTCGGAACGTTTCAGGTCATCGACTGTCTCAAAGAGCGGGGCCACATCGATCAACGAATCAACCGTCCCGTCGGGTAGCCGCCGCCAAAGCCCAACCTCTTTCAGCAAAACCAAGACTTCGAGCACATGAGAAACGCTATGGGTCATGGAAATAATGACTGTCCCGACAGCTTTCGGATCACGATCAAGCGCACAACGAACAACACGGAAGACTTCGAGCGTGCGTTCGGTCATCTCCGAGAGTGCTCCCTGTTCACCAACCAGCGGACGCGGGTTGCAGAGTTCATTTGTGAGCAGAGCATTCCGCTCGGTCTCATCGAGCATCAAATAATCACTCGCGACTCCGGCTGTTCTAAAGAGTTCGGCAACCGTGGAGCCGTGAACATTGGAGTGCTGGCGAATATCGAGTGACGCGAGATGCAGCCCGAAGGTCTCTGCCCGAACAACCAGATCCGCGAGCCGCCCACGAGCAGCCTCGGCCATGCCGATCTCTTCAAGCGCTCGACCCATCACCCGGAGATTGCCC
>JBCDAP010000494.1:0-1983 GCA_039185335.1 Planctomycetota bacterium
GCGGAACGCTCGATTGCTCTCGTTGATTTCCAGGAACGGGTGGCCCGGCGGGGACCGCCTCGCTCTTCTTGCGCTCGTAATAAAGCGTGCCCTGTCTCGTTTGTTGATCGCCCTGGAACGAGAAGAAACGCTGGTACATGACCGTCGCGCTATACGTATCGATTTCGTTATCGACCGATTCGATGCGTTCGAGAAGGATGCCGGGCTCTCGGATTCGCTCAACCTGAGACGGCACAACGGCCCCGAACACAGCGACGAGAGAAAAGACCGTTGAAAGCAGCAGCATCACAGAACTCCTTTTCTATCTCCTCTTTATTCGTCCGGATCGGGCTTTGGCTGCGAATGATCGTGAGAAGCAAAGTAATCCTCCAACAAAGCAGCCGCGGCCAAAGCGTCCCGGCGCTGCTTTTTTTGCTTGTGGGTCAACCCTGAGCCCGCCATCCGCCAATCCGCCTCAACAGAGGTCAGCCGCTCGTCGTGGTAGCGGATCTCGGCACCGGACGCCGCCGCCAGCTGCTCACCGAACGCTCTGGTGAGCTTGACCCGCGGCCCCTCGGTCCCGTCCATGTTGAGCGGCAGCCCCAAAACGACCACCTCCGCTTGATGATCACGGATCGCCTTCACGAGCTGCCTGAGAAGCTCCTCGGTCGCTTTGCGCGGCACAGTAATCAGGCCCGCAGGGCCCGCAAGACGGGTCTCGTCATCACCCGTCGCTAGGCCCGTGCGTGCATCGCCCAGATCAACCGCAAGGTATCGCATGGGGGTAGTCTCGCGGACACGAGACACTTCCGCCAGCAATCCGCTTAGTGAACCGTCGAAGCCGACGCCGTCTTGTGATCCATCAGGTCCGCGGAAGCCACCGGATCGACCGGCCCTGTGACCACACGCTCTCCGGGGAGCGGGTTGAACCGCGAGCCGGCGAGCGGGATGCGCCTGTTGCGGGTGGAAGACATCGTCCCAGGCCCGAGCAAAGCCATGATCAGGACGAAGAGTGCCAAGTTCATCAAGAACATCACACCCATCCCCGTGATCGACATCTCAGCGAGATCGAAGAACACCATGAGCGAGGTCGCCACCACCTGCAGAATGCCGATCGGGATCAACGTGTTCCACGCCAGCTTCATCACCTGGTCGAAGCGGATACGCGGAAGAGTCCATCGGATGAGCATCATGAAGCACACGATCAGAATTACCTTCACCATGAAGACCTTGGTCTTCGCAATCGCAGCCAGCAGCCCAGTGGCCTCGGGCGACAGCAGGTGAAGACCCGGCACCTCGGCAGGAAGGAACGGAATGGCAAGGTGATAACCACCCAGGAAGAGCACCACAAAGAAGGCGGACGACACCACCATGTGGGTGTACTCGCCCAAGAAGAACATCGCGAAACGCATCGCGGAGTACTCGGTGTGGAAACCGCCCACGAGTTCCTGCTCCGCCTCGGCATTATCGAACGGAGCCCGGTTCGCCTCGGCGAGAATGCAGACGAAGAACAAGATCGCCGCGACGGGCTGATAGAAAATGAACCAGCCGTTGGCCGCCTGCTCCTCGACAATCACAGAAGGTTGAAGCGAGCCTGCGATAAGCAAGATCGAGAGGATCGCCGTGCCCATGGGGATCTCGTAGGAGATCATCGAGGCAGAGGCACGCATGCCGCCCAGAAAGGAATACTTGGAGTTGGACGCCCAGCCACCAAGGATCACGCCGTAGACACCAACACCGGCAACGGCGAGGAGATACACGAGCCCGATGTTCAGGTCGGCAACCGCGACCAGGGCTTTCCCGGTCGACACGATCTCGTTGCCGAACAACACGATCGGCTCGCTGATTTCAATCGAACCACCCCAAGGGATGACCGCCCACGCGATGAAAGCGGGAACCACCGCAGCCATGGGAGCAAGCGTGAAGAGCCATTTGTCGGCGCCCTTCGGGACAAAGTCTTCTTTCAGGATGAACTTGAGACCGTCTGCCGCGGACTGGCCGAGC
>JBCDAP010000495.1:0-1979 GCA_039185335.1 Planctomycetota bacterium
CTCAGCCCGGTGCTCGAAAAGTATCCAAACCTCCGCGACCGCCTCGATCCGGCAACATGGGACGACGGTGCCCCGATCTCACAACACGACGACATGGCCGAGTTCGTTGACGATTTGTGCAGCGCGATCTCTTCGGCCATGGCATCCGGAGCGGTCCGCTCGATCCGCTCGCGCGACAAGGTCCAGATCGTTGATCACCTGCTGAGTTATCTTGCGGTGCACGCGGCACAGATGCCGTATCTGTTCAGCCTCTTCTATCAGAATAAGGAACGGAACATGCTGGAGAAGCTCGAACACGAGACCGCACAACCCGGGACAGGGGTTTCTGTGCTCGAACGTCCGATGCGGGTCTCGCTATTCACCGACACGCTGGGCGATGTCAACGGCGTCTGCCGGTTTATCCAGAACGTCGCTCATCGCGCAATGACAACAGGACGCGACCTCCAGGTCATCACTTCAACAACGTTCGACGTTCCCACCTGGAAAAACATTTACAACTTCGAACCGTTCTTCTCGACGAAGATGCCTAAGTACGAGCAGTTGGAAATCGTCCTGCCGCCGGTCATGAAGATCCTCCGGCACATCGATCGCCACCAGCCCGATGTCATCCACATCTCCACGCCTGGGCCCGTTGGACTCATCGGGTTCATCGCGGCCAAGATGCTTCGCGTCCCGGTCCTCGGTGTGTATCACACTGATTTCCCCGCCTACATCGACCGCCTCTTCGACGATCACGCGTTTACGAAGATCTGCGAGGCGTACATGAAGTTCTTCTACGACCCCTTCCGGTCGATTTTCACACGATCGAACGACTACGTCGACTCGTTAGTCAGCCTTGGCATGCCGCGTGAGCGGATCGTACGGTTGATGCCCGGCCTCGAAACCAGCAAGTTCAATCGGACATTCAAAGACGAAACGATCTGGGAGAAGATCGCGGCCGAGGGCGGCGATTCGAGCCATCGAGCGCTTCTGCGCGACTCGGTCAAAGTGCTTTACGTCGGTCGCGTCTCGGTCGAAAAGAACATGCCGCTCTTGAATGCTGTCTGGAAGACAGCCCATAAGCGGTTGACTGAGATGGGCGTGGATGTCGACCTCGTGGTCGTTGGTGACGGACCGTACCGAAAGGTCATGGAAAAAGAACTCAAGGGGTGCGATGTTCACTTCCTCGGGTTCCGCTTGGGTCAAGAACTCTCGACCATCTACGCATCAAGCGACATGTTCGTGTTCCCATCGACAACTGATACGCTCGGGCAGGTCGTGATGGAATCGCAGAGTTCGGGCTTGCCTGTGGTCGTTACAAACATCGGAGGTCCGAAGGAAGTCGTTGAGCACGGGCGAACGGGTTACGTTCTCGCTGCCGACGATGCCGAGGCGTGGGTCAACGCTATCGTTGACCTGGTCTCCAACCGAGAGAAGTGCCAGCAGATGGGCGAAGATGCGTCCGTTTCCATGGAGAGCTTCGACATCTCCAATTCTTTCGAGCACTTCTGGGAAGTGCACGAACAAGCCTGGCACGAGCACCTCGGAACACTCGGCATCGAGCCTCGTGAGCCAACTCTCAAGGTCGACACCGAAGCGCTTGCCGACGAGATCGCTCCGACCGCAAAGCCCGTTTCGGAATAAAGCAAAATGCCAACACGCCGGCATCCGAACGGATCGGCGTGCCGGCGGTGGCGGATCAGTGGGCGAGAAAACCCGCGGCCACGGCCTCCCCGAGTGGTGTATCGGGAAGTCGCGCGACGCATACACAGACCGCGCTCGTACATCGAATCGGGATATACACCCCTTCTCGAAGTACAAACCGTGAAAGGCTACGGCTGATCGCTTTGATTCTCCCACCGAGCCTCACCTACTCATACGGAAAACAAGCCGTCTTGTTTCGTCAGAACTCAGAATTTCAATCGGAGCTCTATGGTGAAACGTTTCTTCATTCCTGAGTGTGTTCACCAATCGCTTCCGCAACAACATTCGGATGCGAC
>JBCDAP010000496.1:0-1976 GCA_039185335.1 Planctomycetota bacterium
ATGGATCCATGGCGATCTGCATCTGGGCAATCTGATGCGCCGCACGGAAGATTCGCCATGGTGCGATTATGCAGGCGGTCCTATCGCTGTCTTGCTCGACTTTGCCGAGATGAGAACTGGGCACTGGGTGGAAGATGCGGTTTATCTCGAACGCCAGCACTGGGGTGCCCCGCCTGAGGTGACCAAGGGAATCAAGCCGGTGTCGATGCTGGCCCGAGCGAGGCGGAATCTGATGCTCGAGGTCAACGATGAGGACCACCGCTTGGCCGATCTCAAGCGGGCGATCAGCGCCGCGGTTGCCCCCGCGTTGCTACACGTTGAGGGGAACGCCGACTATTTCAACGGGGCTCTCCGAGTGCTTGAGCAGTCAGCCGAGCGGCTGCTCGGAGCCCCCTAACAAAGCAAGAAGTGTTCTTAGTTTTCTGTGAGGGCCATGTTGACATGCGGTCTCATCACTGTTAGATTTCTTGAGTCAAAGGTGCTCCTGTGGCGAGATTCGTTGCGGAGCTGAAAAGAGAAGAGTGGTGAAAAGCCACCGCGGACGCGCCGCCGTAACGGGTGTGAACGCCTTCGAGTAGAAAGCCACTGCCCGATCCGCAAAGGATGAGGTGGGAAGGCACTCGGAGGCGACCCGAAGCCGGAAGACCTGCCATTGACATGTGTTGTGTTGCCCGCGCGGATCGGGTGGCAGGCAAGAGGCTCGCCGGCTCCCAGGTGAGCGGAACTCTCGTCTCCACTGTCCAGCAAAGGCTTCGTGATCCGCCGGATTCGGTTGGTGTCATGTTGCCAGTGTTGTTCGCCGACGCCGTGTGATTTGTCCATACCCGGGAGCCACCCCTCGCGAACCAGGGTGCAACTTCGAATGTGAGTTTTTACATGAGAGAGCACGTCATCTCTAGCGCTATCACTGTTTCTATTGTTGCGTTTTCTGCCGGCACAGCGAACGCATTCGGGTTTTCAGACGTCGATGTCTGGGTAGGTTCCGGCAGCAAGCAGGCTGCCCTTGTTGTGGACTGGTTCGATTCAGGCGACCCCGTTGCTTTCGGATACCGCTATGACGGTTCCCAGACCGCGGAGGACATGCTCTTCGCCATCGCTCGTGCCAATGTCGGCCTGTTCGTCCGCGCCGAAGTGTTCTCTTTCGGCACGGCGGTCAACGGCCTCGGCTATGACCGTGACTCCGATGGCTTCGCGATCGATTCGGGCCTTGACTTTGGCGACGGTGTTTCCTTCGACTCCAACCTGACCTTCGCTGTCGCCACTGACGCCGACGACTCCTATATCGAGGGCTTCCAAAACGGCGCATTCTGGAACTTCGGCGTCTCTGATGGCACCACAGATTGGGCGGGCAGCGGCGTCGGCATCTCTGGGTCTTCCCTGGATAGCTTCGCCTTCAACTCGCTCGCCTTTGGTTCATTCCCGACTTTTTCACGCGTGGATATCCCCGCGCCCGGGGCGGCAACCCTGGTGGCGATCTCCGGCATCGCGGCACTCCGTCGCCGCCGTTGATTGTTCATTCCTTCTGAAGCCCGAGCCGGAGACATCCGCCGCGGGCTTTTTTGTCCCTCTCACCAGGAACACAAAACACCAATGAACCACGCACTCGCTCTTGCTTCTTTTTTCATCGCCCCTGTATCGCTTGGGGGGTACTTCCACAACGACGCAGACTTTGCTGTGAGCGTGGTCGCGTACCACGCCGGCACCAGTGTTGGCGTCGACTTCATTTCTCGTGAACCTTACTCCAACCCGGCTTCCGCGCTCGGGCGACCAACCATCGACACCACGGGCGACGGCTTCGCCGGCCCACCTTCTGCGGCCATCCCCGTCGTACCTCCGTACGCCGCGTTCCGTGCTCACGAGCTCGTCACGATCGGTGGTGGCGGACACCTCATCCTCGAACTCGGCACCCCCGCCACCAATGATCCCGACAATCCGCACGGGATCGATCTCATCGTCTTTGGGAACGCTTTTTCGAC
>JBCDAP010000497.1:0-1976 GCA_039185335.1 Planctomycetota bacterium
CGATTGATATTTGGGAAGATCTTGACGACCGTCAAGCGAGAACTAAGCCAAACACTTTATGCCTATTGAATATGAGACAGAGAGTTTCTCCGTCTCTAGTGTTTGTCCGCTTACTTTCGTCCGTCCGGTCAATCGACAGGTACGGCGTCGCTTGTGACGATCGAGCGGAATTTCTCACGGAGCTTCTTCGTGACAGGGCCTTCGCCGTTGGTAATCGTGGTGTCGTCGACCTTGCGGACCGCGATGATCTCAGCGGCGGTGCCAGTGAGGAAGAGCTCGTCGGCAGCGAGGACATCCTCGATGGTGAGCCATTTCTCTTCGACTTCGATGCCACAGGCAGGGGCAAGCTCGTTAATGACGAAGGAGCGGGTGATGCCATCGAGCATGCCGGTATCGAGAGCAGGGGTGAGGATCTTGCCGTTTTTAATCAGGAAGATGTTGTCGCCCGTGCACTCGCCGATATAGCGAGGTGAATCTTCGCGGTCGGTGTATCGGAACATGATGGCTTCGAGGACGCCCGCGTCGATGGCCTCTACTTTGGCCAGGATGTTGTTGAGGTAGTTCAACGGCTTGAGCTTCGGATCGAGGCAGACCGTGGGGATGCGTGGGCGTGAGGCAGTGATGACATCCATGCCCTGCTCGTACATTTCTTGGGGGTAGAGCGAGATGGTGTCAGCGATGACGGTGATGGACGGGCGTGGGCAGTGAAAGGGGTGGAGGCCGAGCGTGCCGACGCCGCGGGAGAAGATCAGGCGGATGTAGCCTTCGCTGAGAGCATTAGCTTCGACGCAAGCCTCCATGATCTCAATGATCTCATCTTCTGTGTAGGGGAAGTTGCCGCCCTCCGGTTTGCGGACGCCGGTGGCGGTGTCGTCGGGCGAGACGCTCTGCTGATCCATGAAGATGGCTCGTGCGTTTCGGAAAATGCGTTCGGTGTGAGAGCGGGCCTTAAAGATCTTGCCGTTGTAGATGCGGATACCCTCGAAGACCCCATCGCCATAGAGGAAGCCGTGGTCGAAGACCGAGACCGTGGCCTTGGACTTGGGGAGGAACTGACCATCGATCCAAACAACCGGACGCTCCTTGGCGGGCAGATCGGCGGCCTTGAGCATGGATGATCGATCGATGGAGAGCGTTGTCATATGGTTTCCTTCGGAAGAATGAGTTGACACGGGCAGTTCACTCGGCGTGCGTCAGATTACGCATGCAAATGTTCGGGGAACGCTTCCGAGCCCGAGACAAGTCATTATACCTGCGTCAATGTGTTCGCGAGCAATACCACCGGAGACCCCTATGTCACGTCCATTGAAGATTGTCGTTGTTGGTCCTCATCCCGATGATCAGGAGCTCAGCATGGGCGGAACGATCGCGTTACTCGCACGGCAAGGGCACCAGGTCCTCTTACTCGACATAACCAACGGCGAGCCAACACCGATGGGCGATCCAGCAACGCGTGCGAAGGAAGCAGAAGCGGCACGCGAGATTCTCGATCAAGAAACAGGACGCGTAATGAGGCAACTCCTCGGTCTGCCGAATCGCTCGGTCGAGCACACGCTCGAGGCTCGGCATCTGGTCGCGGGTGTCTACCGCCGGTTCCGCGCGGACATGGTGTTCGTGCCGTACCCGCAGGATGCTCATCCCGACCACCGGGCGGTGACCCGGATCGCGGAAGATGCCCGGTTCGATGCCAAACTGACGAGCATCGATCTGCCAGGCGAGCCGGTGTACCCGCGCTGGCTTTTTCATTACTACGCGACTCACCTGCGGATCGTGCCGCAGCCGAGCTTCTGCATAGACATCTCGGCGACACTTGATTTGAAGCTCGATTCGTGCAGAGCGTATGACAGTCAGTTTGTGCGCAACGAGAAGAACCGCGTGGTGCTCGAGTGGGTTGAGCACATGGCGCGATACTTCGGGAGCCGAGTCACGGCGTTGGCTGCCGAGCCGTTCTTCTCGCAAGAGCCCTTGGGTCTGAC
>JBCDAP010000498.1:0-1973 GCA_039185335.1 Planctomycetota bacterium
ACCGGAGGATCCGGTTCGAGACAGCGCAGGCATGGCGTCCGGCCAGGACGGATGACCGCTGTGGTGGCTTGCATCGCAACAGCACCGGCATAAATGAACGGAATCCCACGATCAATCGCGAGATCGTTGAGGAGATAGCGTGTCTGAAAATTATCCGTGCCATCGAGAATCACACCCGGACGAGCGATGTCGGTGATAGCACGTGCGTTCACACTCGAAAAGTGATCGACCACCGCGTTGATCTCGATTTCGGAGTTGATCTGCTCGAGACGTGTGCGCGCAGCAATCGCCTTTGGTTTCGCCTCCTCCGCATCAGCCTCGATAAAGAGCGATTGGCGCTGCAGGTTGGTAAGTTCGACAACATCGCGATCGACAATCGTGAGGTGCGCGACACCGGCGCGTGTGAGTGATTCCGCGATAGCACACCCCAGAGCACCGCACCCAACGATCATCGCACGAGACCGCTTCAGCTCTTCGTGCGGCGTGCCGTGCAGTTCGGCCAGGAGTGATTGGCGGTGATAGCGGTCGGGCATACATGGAGTGTAGATGGGCTCCTCAACCGAGTATGGTTTGGGTGATACAACCCATAAGCATGCGCGTAAAAAAGGCTCCGCTTGGGAGCCGTTTGTTGTCGCTTCTGCTTTCTTGTGAGGAGACTCGGAGCTGGCCTCGTCACGATCGTCCAAAGTGTCATCGACAACTCCCTTACTGTAGATCAACATACTCGGTGATCTCAAGTGAGAAAGCCTCGAGTGCAGGAAGTTCTTTTGGTGTGTTTGTCAGGAGTCGCAGCTTGTGTACACCCAGATCGCGCAGAATCTGTGAACCGATACCAAAGGCACGGTGATGCATCGGAACACTATTGGCGCCTGCCCCCGAAGGCGTGGTCAGATCGGGCGCATCGGCGTCTAGAGCGTTTCCATGGCGTTTGATGGCGAGCAAACGCTGATCGAGCGCACTGCCATGCCCTTCTGGACGCATGTAGACGATCACGCCGCGCCCTTCCTCTGCGATGCGTCGCATCGATGTCTGGAGCTGATCCGCTGTTGACATGTTGTTCGTGCGTTGTTGGTGAAAAATGTCTCCCAACAGATCCCTACGGTGCATGCGCACAAGAACCGGATCCTGAATATCAGCGGTTGTCCCGACATCTCCCATGGTGAGGGCAAGGTGAGGTAGCGGATCGACAATAGACTCGTAGGCGATCAGATTGAACGTTCCGTACGGTGTTGCGATCGGCGTCCCGTTAGCCGGGTCGAGACGCTTTACGAGCGATTCGCGTTCGAGCCTGTAGGAGATGAGCTGCTCGACGGAACACATCTTCCACCCATGTTCTCGGCACATCGCAGCGAGGTCGTCGCGTCTCGCCATGGTCCCATCGGGGTTCACGATCTCGATGATGAGAGCGGATGGATGCAACCCCGCAAGACGAGCAAGGTCGACAGAGCCTTCGGTCTGCCCGACACGAACCAGCACACCGCCCTCGCGAGAACGAAGCGGGTTGATGTGGCCAGGGCGAACAAAGTCGTCCGGCGAGGTGTCAGCATCGATTGCAAGAGCAATAGTGCTCGCTCGGTCAAATGCAGAAACCCCGGTCGTCACACCGTGCTTCGGATGCGCGTCGATCGACACCGTGAAAGGAGTCTGACGAACCGAGGTGTTCACAGAAGCCTGATCATGCAGATTCAGACGATCACAATCCTCGGGGGCCAGCGAGAGGCACAAATAGCCCGCTGCAAGGCGGAGGAGCTGATTAATCTTCTCCGGCGTTGCATGCTGAGCGGCGAGAACGAGATCGCCCTCGTTCTCACGATCTTCGTCATCGACTAGGACGATGAATTCACCCGCTCGGACGGCTTCAAGGACATCTGGGATAGGATCGAACATTCCAGGATAGTACGCAGCAAGGATCTGTTGTGGTGGCATAGCATTGGCCTATGCTTACAGAAGAAAACACTGTGATTGACTGGCTG
>JBCDAP010000499.1:0-1954 GCA_039185335.1 Planctomycetota bacterium
CGTCAATGACGCTTTGACAGAGCTTGTCAGTCGATATCCCGATGTCGATCTGCTTGTTCTGACCGAGGAACAACGCGAGTTTGTGCTGGAGCGGTTTATCAGCATGGACGTGTACCGCCGCTTCGCTCTGGATGTCGGCAAGCACATCCAAGACAAGGCATCCTCTGCCGCTGTCGGCTTGCTTCGGCTCCGGCAAGCCCGGGAGTACATCCGGGAAACGGTGATCGCTTCGTTCAAGCGAATTCGGGCGGGCAGCCGAGCCCTGTCGAGGTCGGATATTACGCGGCTTGTTCAACGCGTGCTCGGCGACGCATTCGATGTGTTTTCGGAGTACGCCGAATGATCGTGCACTGTCACCCAGTCGCGAGGACTCTTCCCGAATTCACAGAGGATGCGCTCCCTGTTCTTCTGTACGGGCAGACCGACCGAACAGAGTGTGCGTCGGCTGGAGCTGCACTCGTCAACCGCATTCGGCGGAATGGGGTTGTCCCCCCCGCAAGAGTGTGGGATCTACTCTCGATTGCGCTATCCGTGACAGCAGCCGATGCGCAGGTGACACGGGGCACGAGCCCTGATGGCTGGACCAGACAACTCGATCTGGTCGTGGGTGTTCAGGATCCAGACTTCTGGGACTCCCAGGCGACGCTGCTCGCGTCCATGCTGCGGTTCCTGACTACCGACATTTGGACGTTCCAATTTGTACTGGGCCACTATCGCGCCAAGCGACCACGGAAGCGGAGAGTTTATCCAGAAGAAGCGGTCTCTCTGCTCTCGGGCGGCATGGACAGCCTGATCGGCGCTCTCGATATCGCGCAGCATGGTGCAAAGCCGTTGGTGGTCAGCCAGACTGTGCGGGGTGACGGTGAGAAACAGATTGAGTTCGCGCGAGACATTGGGGGCGGGCTCACACACCTCCAACTCAATCACAATGCGGACGGTCCTTGGGAATCCGAGCGTTCGCAGCGTGCTCGATCGTTCATCTTCCTGACGTACGGTGTCATCGGTGCGTGCTCGCTCCGGGCATTTCGAACTGGACAGGTGATCCCACTGTATGTATGCGAGAACGGCTTGATCGCTCTAAACCCGCCGATGACGGAATTACGAACGGGTAGTCGAAGCACACGTACCACTCACCCACGTTATCTGGGAGACTTCCAGCGCTTGCTCGAGAATGCAGGGCTTTCGATCCAAATCGAAAACCCTTACTCTTTCAAGACCAAAGGCGAGATGCTCCAAGAGTGCGGCAACCAAGCGTATCTCCAGACGCACGCTCACAGGTCAACAAGTTGCGGGCGTTTCGGCAGATATGGTATGAAGCACTGTGGGCGTTGTTTTCCGTGCATCATCCGCCGTGCAGCGTTCAGGGCGTGGGGGCGGCCAGACCAGACGGAGTATGTCTTCGAGAATCTCGGCGTACCCGACAGTGATCACGCAGGCTTTGACGACGTACGGGCAGCGGCGATTGGCGTGGCTCGACTCGAAAGTGAGGGAGCAGCTGAGCTGCTTGGGACCACGTTGCTCTGCGATGCCGTGCAAGATCCCGTGCCCTACCGTGAGGTCACGGACCGCGGGATTCGAGAGGTTGGACAGTTCCTTTCAGGGATGAACGTGCGGTGATCGACGTCCACTGTCATCTCGATCTGTATCCCGACCCCGGGGCGGTTGCCAGGGAGGTCGTGAAGAACGGGGTGTTCGTGGTGTCCGTTACGACTACTCCCGCGGCATGGTCCGGCACCAAGAAACTTGCCGCGGGGCATGAGTCCATCGTGACGGCGCTGGGCATGCATCCACAACTCGTGGCGACTAGAGCCAAGGACATGGAACAGTTCGAGGGTCTCATCCCACAAGCGAGTTGGCTGGGTGAGGTCGGGCTCGATGGTTCTCCGGAGAGCTGTGAATCGTTGCCGCAGCAAACTGACGTGTTCAGGCGCGTCCTCAGGGCCTCCGAACGAGC
>JBCDAP010000500.1:0-1953 GCA_039185335.1 Planctomycetota bacterium
ACCGAAACTGGGAGACGTTTGCGCATGCCAAATCCTCTCAAGAATCCGCATTGCGGAGTGTTCTGCAGCGATCGGTTGATGAACGCGATGAGACGCTCAGGAAAGCCGCAGCGGAGCGGGAGGGCGAACTCGCGAAGATCAATGCAAAGCATGAGGAGAAGCACGATCATCTCCACGAAGCGCTGCAGTCCTCGCTCAAAAAAATCGAGCGATCACATGCTCCTAAACTCAACCAGCTCGAGCAGGCTCGTACGACAGAGCTCAAGCAAGCCCAAGCGGCGCACGAACGTCGGCGGCATGCGGCGGAGCATGAAGCCGAGACGGGCAAGCGAGAGCTTGCGCTCTGGAGGGATTCCGAAACAAAGGACGCTGAGGCGGATTACGAGCAGACCTGGACGCGATTAGAAGAAGAATGGCGCGAGTTCATGCCGAGCGCCGAGCAGGAGATGATTGAACTCCAGCAGGCTCGGAACAAGTCTTGCCTCCCTTGGAGCGACGAGTCTTGGGCGGACTTCGTGGCGGGCTCTCCTGATGCGTCGCCCGTGGGTGTCGGGTGGCTGCCGATCGATCTTGAGCGTCTCGAAGGCGGTTTGCCTGAGGGCGACTCGCGGTTTGTTCTGCCGAGCGTGCGATCGGTTCAGGTGCCCTTGACGCTGGAAGTCGACGGGGTCGCGTCGCTTCTCATCAAAGCACCGCGCGAAGGGCGTGACAGGGCGCTCGATACGGTTCGCTCGGCGATGCTCCGTGTGCTGTCGAATCTGCCCGCCGGCAAGGTTCGCTTCACGATGGTCGATCCGGTCGGATTGGGACAGTCGTTCAGCGCGTTCATGCACCTGGGTGATGCGAACGATCTGCTTGTTTCTGGGAAGATCTGGACCGAGCCACGTCACATCGAGCAGCGTCTCGCGGATCTTTCGGAACACATCGAGAACGTGATCCAGCGGTACCTTCGCAACGAGTATGCATCGATCGAGGACTACAACCGCGATGCGGGCGAGATCGCTGAGGCGTACCGCTTCTTGGTGATCGCCGATCTGCCGACAAACTTCACAGAGGAATCAGCCAAACGCCTTGCGGGGATCATCAAGACCGGTCCTCGTTGCGGCGTGCACACCTTCATCGTCATGGATCCCAAGGAGAAGCTGCCTGCGGGTTTGCCGATCGAAGACATCGAAGACGCATCGATCGTGATCGAAGCCGATCGTGAGCACTATCGAAAGACCGGTGAGGTTGTTTTTTTGGTGAATGACGAAGTCTTTGGTCAGCACGAACTCGTTCTGGGTGACCCGCCTGCGGATGCGCTGCTGACAACATTGCTAAAGCGGATCGGGGAGGCATCGACTGATGCGAGCCGGGTGGAGGTGCCGTTCCGTGCGATCGCGCCGAAGGAAGAAGAGTACTGGTCGCGTTCGTCTGCTGCGGATCTGAAGATCCCGCTGGGACGAACAGGCGCAACGCGTCGCCAAGAAATGGTGCTCGGTCATGGCACGGCTCAGCACGCACTGATCGCAGGCAAAACCGGCTCGGGCAAATCGACCTTGTTGCACGCCATGATCACGAGCGCTGCGGCCTGGTATTCCCCTCGCGAGCTCGAGGTGTACCTGATTGATTTTAAAGCGGGCGTCGAATTCAAGACATACGCAACGAATCGTTTGCCGCACGCGCGCGTCGTTTCGATCGAAACGGACCGTGGCTTTGGTCTCTCGGTCTTGCAGCGCGTCTCAGAGGAACTCGGAACACGCGGCGATCGCTTCCGCGCCCTCGGTGTACAGAACGTTGCGGGTTTCCGCGAGGCGGCGCCGGATGAGGCAATGCCTCGCATTTTGCTGATCATCGATGAGTTCCAGGAGCTGTTCACACAAGACGACTCGATCGCGCAAGAGGCGGCTCTCTTGCTCGATCGTTTGGTTCGTCAGGGCCGCGCGTTTGGCATTCATGTGGTGCTGGGTTCGC
>JBCDAP010000501.1:0-1931 GCA_039185335.1 Planctomycetota bacterium
AAGGCCCATCAAAAGTCAGCTCATACTGATCGCCCTTGCGTTCGAGATTATAGGCCGGCCCGCAGTTACACACCGAGCGTCCCAACGCGACTCTCCACGCGTTGGCGGGTGTTGTCGAGCACGTTCATGAAGTTGATGTAGGAGTCATAGGGCGAGTCGTACGGCGAGAAGTACTTGTGCACATCCCCGTCAGACCAGAACTTCGTCGACATGTAATAAAAATGGTCCGAGGTCGTTAGCTTTCGCCAATCGTTTAGTAAATGGCCGATCTCAAACTTCGCGCCTTCGTCGTTCTCTTTGATTGCCCGGTCGAACGCCTCCTTGATCGGGCGTTCAAGCTTGTACGTCTCGTTCAGCGCGTTGGACTGCATCGCGTTGCCGAGCCACGCCGAGAGATCACGCTCGGAGTCCGCCCAGCTCGTCAGGTGAGGTGTGTCGTATTCGCCGACCGCATCGAACTGATCGAACGCTTCCGAGGGCGTGATGAAGTGGTTCTCGGATTCGCCCGAAGCACTGCGGGCAACGTCAAAGACAGCTCGCGGAAGATCCTCCAGGAACTCGAAGATACCGGTGTCTTCCCATTGGTGCTCGCCGAAGGTCTCGTAGTCCATGAAGAGGTTGCAGAGGTAGCCATCACCGTTGATCTGATGAACCCACTTCGCAAACTTCTCGGTGTTGAGCGGCCACTCTTCCCAGCCTCGATTCGAAAAGCGGAAAGCGATGTCATCGGACAGGCGGTAGTTCTTCAAAAGCAGCCCGAACGCCTTGCCGTGCGGAGCGTGGGCTTCGATAGAGGGCGGCGTGTACACATAGTTGGGTGAACGAAAACCGAGCACACGATCGACGCCTTCGCAGAGCATCCCCTTGAAACGCCGAGGCGCATCGGAGTCTTTGGAACCATCGGTCCGGATCTCTGAGACCAGCTTGGCAACATCGTTGTTGTAGATCAGCTCAGTGTTGCGGAAGACCGCCGGCGTCTGCCCGAAGAGATCCTTGATCCGCTGCGTGTGCATGTCGATCTGCTGAAGAAATTCCTCATGGGAATAGAGGAAGCTCAGTGAGTGGTGGTACGTCTCCCCCACAAACTCCACGCACCCGCTGTCCGCCAGACGTTTGAACAAATCGATCACATCGGGCGCCCACTGCTCAAGCTGATCGAGCACGGTGCCCGTGATGGCGTAGGAGCACCGAAAATTGCCCTTGTTCTTCTGAACCATGTCGAGGATGAGCGACGTGGCCGGTCGATAGCACTTGTTCGCGACCTTGAGAAGGATCTCTTTGTTCGATGTATCGTCGAAATAGAAAGGATCCGTATCAAACACCGAGTACCGACGCAGGCGCCAGGGTTGGTGAACTTGGAAATAGAAGACGACGGACGCCATGAACCGATCCTTCCTCTCATATCGTACCAGATCGACAATGATTCCCCAACCTGACCACCCTCATATTCCGAACACATCGCGAGATCCGGACAAGCCAGTTACGGTACACAACTATGAAGACGCCACGAACTTGGATCAACGCGATTGTGATGGTACTGGCACTGACCCCGCTCACTGCCTGCAACCTCTTCGAGCCGGGCAATAGTCCCGGCAGTCGTCGCGGCTCGATCAACGACCAGCAGCAGGTGGCCTCCGCTGAGCAGCTCATCGAGCAGGGCCGATACTCCGAAGCGTTGCTTCTCCTGGAGGAGGCGATCGATCGGAACCCCGCCCTGACCGAAGCGCACGTTTCGCTGGGGCAGATCCGCCTCGAGCAGGGTGATCCGGAAACCGCCGAGCGCGACTTCCGCCGAGCGGTAGCCACGCTGTCAGAGAGCGACCCCGTGGATACGCAATTCGATGCCCAATATGGGCACGGACAGGCCCTTCAAGCCCTGAACCGCCTGACCGAGGCGGTCCGTGCTTACCTGCGTGCTCTGAGCGTCAAGC
>JBCDAP010000502.1:0-1926 GCA_039185335.1 Planctomycetota bacterium
AGCGTCACCTTGTACTGCTCGAGCGCCGGATCGCGACGCTGCCCTACCGAGTACATGATTCACACGCCGAGTCACCGACGCCTGATATCCGCGCGGGTCGAGAGTTTGTGGTGACGGTTCGAGCGAGTGATGCTCCCGGGCCGCCTTCTGACTTGGATTTGCCAACCTCCAGGCTTGTTGAACTGTTCAGTGATCGGATAGAGCCGCCGTTGCGGGCGGTGGCGCCGGACCTTGCGTTGCCCAAGCCGGTCGGTTTCTTGGATGTGCTGCGATCTGGCACGGCATCGAAGCGATCGTCATCCAGCGAGGTGTCTTCTCGCGGAGCATCGGTATGACGCGATACGCGCGAACCTATCGGTTCCTGATGATTCTGACTTCGGTCTATGCCTGCGCGCTGTTCTCCATCGCTGACGCCGACCCATTGCTCGCGTTGATGACGTGCATCGGCATTCCGGCGGGGTGGCGGTTCACCAAGAGCTCTGAACGATCCGGTCCGACCGCGCGGCTTGTGCTCATCGGGATGACCATGATGGCCTTGGCGTGGGCGGTGCTGAGGCTATCCGGTCCACAGGCGGTGGTGAGTACTTTCGCCGAGTTTGTTGCGATGCTGCTGGTGATCCGTGCGTTTGATCGCAAGGGCGGACGCGAGCAATCGCAGATCTTGGTGCTGACGGCGTTCCTAGTGATTGCCTCGGTGCTGACAAGCAACGGGTTTTGGGTCGCGTTGCTTTTGATACCGATGGCGCCGCTGTTGTTCTCGGTGGCGGTGCTGCACCTGATCTCGGTCAGCGCTGAGCGGACTGAATACGCGTCGCACACGCTTGTTGGTATTGAAGACGAGCCGGCGGGCGGAGCGAGAGCATGGTCAGATTTCCGCAAGCTTGTAGCCGGGTCAGTCGTGTTCTCGTTTGTGTTGGCTGCGGTTGTGTTTGTGGCGTTGCCACGCTCGGTTGGTGTCGGCTCGTTAGGTGGATTCGGCGGGACGGGCGGTTCGGTCACCGGCTTTACGGATGAGATCGATCTCGGTGTGCGCGAGGGGATTATCAGTACCTCGGCCGCCGTGGTAGCTGAGGTGCGGGTGTTTGATCGGTTGGGCGAGCAGCAGACCGCGTCGGGTCTGCGATACCTGCGTGGTGCGGTGCTCGAACGGTACCAGAACGGCCGATGGGTCCGCGAGCTGAGACGGAGCGGGGCGAAGACGATCATCGCCGATCAGGCGCTCCGCACGCTGCGATCTGATGACATCGCTGAACAGGCAGTCGCAGGCATTTCGATTGAGGAGATCAATCAAGTCTTCGAGATCAGCATCCGTTCCGGCGCCACGGGTCGAGCGTTGCTCACGGTATGGGAGCCCTGGCGCCTTGCGACCGGGCGGCGGATGCGGATGAATTACTTCGAGGACAGTGGCGTCGTCGAACGTATCGGGAGTTCGGGGAACATCCGTTACGAGATAACCAGCGTGCGCAAGACAGCCGACCCGACGTGGCTCACGTCACTCACGCCGGCCGATCGTTCTGATCCGTATTTCTCGGTGGCCGACGAGCCGATCAACGAGATCGATGAAGCTCGTCATGCTCGGTATCGAGCGCTCGTGGCGTCGGAGATCGCTCCGCGACGAGGGCTTTCGGTCGATCCTGCTGAGCGATCTGTAGCGGATGATGTGCTGATGGCACGTTTGATCGAGGTGTACCTGCGTTCGTCGTTTGGTTACACGCTGGAGCTCGAAGCGCCGCCGCCCCGGATGGATCCGATCGAATGGTTTCTTTTCGATCGGCAGGTTGGGCACTGTGAGTTTTTCGCCGGGGCGATGGCAGAGATGTGTCGAGCGGTGGGTATCCCAGCGCGGGTTGTTACGGGTTTTCTCACAACCGAGTACGACGCTGAGACGGAACGGATGATTGTTCGTGCGAGCAACGCGCACGCGTG
>JBCDAP010000503.1:0-1921 GCA_039185335.1 Planctomycetota bacterium
CCGGATCACCAAATGTTTCCTATTCACCGTTTGAGGGCGTGATGCTACTTCTGGGATCTATCCGCGATCTGGCTCTTGGATAGAAACGGATACGGCAGCTGAGCAAGTCTCCGAGTCAATCCATTGATTCTGAATCATCTGCGTTGTAGAAGGTCCATTCCGGGAATGGATCTGGCCAAGCATCCCACGCATCCGGGCCCATCTTGGCTTCTTCGTCGGTGAGCAGGCAACTGTCCAGCAGTGATCGCGTGTGGTCTTCGTCCAACTTCACGCCGATCAAGACGACTTCCTGGCGGCGATCACCGAACGGCTCGGCCCACTTCGACTCGATCCACGCACGCGACTCATCGTCTTGAGGCCAATGATCGAGCGGCGCGACGGCCCACCAGCGCCCCGCAGGCTCGAGGCGGAACGAGCCGCCGGCCTGAGACCACAGCGCTGCAAAGTCGTGCTTCGTGGCCAGCCAGCAGAAACCCTTCGAGCGTGTTGTCTTCAAGAATCCGCCTGTCATCATGTCGTACAGGCGCTGCGGGTGGAACGGTCGGCGTGCGCGGTAGACGAAGCTGGATATTCCGTACTCCTCGGTCTCTGGCGTATGTTCGTTGTTGAGCTCCTTGATCCATTGCGGAGAGGCCATCGCCTGCTCCATATCGAATCGATCGGTGCCGATGATCTCTTGAAGATCAACCTCGGAGTTGGTTGTGCGGATGACCTTCGCATCGGCGTTCAGCGAGCGGATCATCCTCTCGACCTCGCGGAGCTCGGCTTCGTCAACAAGATCACACTTGTTTACGAGGATGACATCGGCGAACTCGACCTGATCGGTCAGCAGGTCCGCGATCGATCGCTCGTCCTCATCAGAGAGCCCCATCTCTCGGTCTGTCAGTGCGTCATGGCTCTGGAATTCGGATTGGAAATTAGATGCATCGACAACGGTGACCATTGTGTCGAGCCGCGACAGATTCGAGAGCGAACGACCGTCTTCGTCCTCGAACGTAAACGTCTGCGCCACGGGAAGCGGCTCCGAAATGCCGGTGGACTCGATAAGCAGATAGTCGAACTTTCCCTCTCGAGCCAAACGCGAGACGGCCTTGAGGAGGTCCTCCCTGAGCGTGCAACAGATGCAGCCGTTGGACATCTCGACGAGCTCTTCCTCGACACGATCGAGGCTGGCATCGCCCTGGCGGACGAGGTCGGCGTCGACGTTGATCTCGCTCATGTCGTTGACAATGACAGCAACACGAAGGCCGCTGCGGTTGCGCAACACGTGGTTGAGCAGCGTGGTCTTTCCCGAACCAAGGAAACCAGAGAGCACGGTGACGGGCAGCCGATCACGTTTCCCAAAGAGTTTGGAGATGGCGTCGATAATGGGGAACTCCTTTGCTCGATACTTCCGCAGCCTTGCCTATCCGAATCACGGCAAGTTCTGTCAAAGAATACCTTAATGAGAATTCATTATCAAAAACAAATTGCCGGTTGCCGTCTATGCGGCAGTCTCCATCCTGAGCTCACATGCCTTGTCTGTGGCTTAGCACAGGATGTCCGCAATCTTGCTTCTGGAGGCCGAATACGCAGTAATGGCTCGAAATCGCTGTGGCTTCGATAGATGCATTTTCGAGAGTTGACCCCAGACGGTCACCTTGCTGGTGCCCTTCGACTCCGTCGCGCCCGCCGCTGCTTGACATGACAGAACACTTCATTCGGTGCCGACTGGCTCACTCAACCAAGCACCCTGCTTCTCTCAACGTCCACTTTCTCTTAGATCGACGACGATGGGATCCTTGGTGACCCCTGACACTCGTACCCCTCGGGCGAGCATTCTCTCGGGGCGATCTCGACCAACTCGAATGATGTGTGGTGCATCGGAAAAGACCGGCGGGCGATACCCCTTCGCAGCGACCCGCTTCGTGTACAGCGTTTC
>JBCDAP010000504.1:0-1919 GCA_039185335.1 Planctomycetota bacterium
CTCTTTATCACCGGACTGCAGCGCTACAAGAGCTTTCTTGGCGGCTTCGAGCTCGATCATCGAACCCTCGACCTGCTCTTCCAGCTCGGCTTGGGCTTTCGGGCCGAGCCCATAACGCTTCACGGCATCCAGCCCCTTGCGATCAGGAGCGCATTCACGCTGGGCATCGCGATAGAGCTGTTCAAGCTCTTCGAGTTCGAGGCGATCAAGATCGAGGCTGCCGTCCTGAAGCCGCCGATGGATCGCGCGAGTCACCATGGCAATAGGCAAGCCCCAGTCGCCAAAGTGATTCTGACGCTTGACCGTGTAGCCAAGGCGCTCGTGCAAGCGAGCGAGTGCGTCGCCGATGACTGTGGCTCGAAGGTGCCCGACGTGCATCTGTTTGGCAAGGTTCACGCCACAAAGATCGACCACAACAGTCGAGGGCTGATCGAGTGCGGGAATACCAAGCGAATCGTTATCGATCGCTTCAAGGGCATTCGTCAACGCTTCGGGTTTCAGGCGGAAATTGATGAAACCCGGGCCGGCGATGTCGGGTGTTTCAGCGATATCGCCGACATCGAGCGCATCGATGAGCTTCTGGGCCAGCTCGCGAGGATTGGTTCCAGATGCCTTGCCGAGCGGCATCGCGGCGTTGGATTGAAAATCGCCAAACTTGAGATCTCGAGCAGGGCCGAGCAGTGGATCAGCGTTCTCAGGGAGCTTGTCACCAAGAACGGTCGACATTGCGGCCAGAAGACGCTGGTGGAGAATGAACTGTGGGTCGTGCGGGATCGACATACCTGATAAGCCCAAATTGCGAAAGCGAACGAAGAGTGTAGCGACCCCGTGGAACCCCGAGTGAACAAACGCGATCTCGAGACTCTGGACGATCTTGTCTCACACGGCGTGTGCCACTGGGGCTTGTCCACCAGTGCTCGTGATGTAGAGCTCTTCCGGAACACTGGCAGACAAGCTGCCAGTGCCACACGGATTACAAAGGACGATATTCCAAATCGCCGGTGCTCAATCGCGGATATTGACGAGACCTTTCGTGAACTTCGCCATCAGTTTGACTTGCGAGTTCACTCGAAACCGTCGGTAGATGTCCTTGATGTAGTCACCGACGGTGTGGGGGCTCAGATTGAGATCTTCCGCGATCTCTTTCTTGTTCTGCCCATCGAGCAACTGCTCGAGAACATCCCGCAGGCGGAGCGAAAGCTCTTCCAGGGTATGAGCATCTTCGGAAGAGAACGTGGAATGGTGAAGCCAATCGAGCTGACCAAGGATCGTACGAGCCACTCGCGCTTCATCGTCATCGAAGGCCTGGTCCCCTGCGTCACGATGGAAGGAGACAACAGACGCCGCTGCCGGGCCGGGGCGGACGAACATCAGCACCGGACCCGGGCTGACATGCCCTGTCGAGAGCGCACCGAGACCTTGTGAGAGCGTACTCCCTCCGAACGCTTCCACAATCGGTTGTGCTCCGGTGAGCATGGGGTGCAACGTGCGACGATCGGGCCACCATCGCCTATGCCGCTCGGCGTTCACCGCATTGCGATACTTGCTCGGTGCTTCATGCAACTCGCCGATCGTCGTGAAAGGATCGCTCGGGTTTCGCCCAGGAGCGATGACCGACCATCGCCAGCAGGTCGCGCCGAAGCGTTCCCCGATCCCTCGCATGACCGTTCGCCGCATCATGGGTTGGTTCCTCGGCATTTGAGCCAATTGAGCCATCAAATGCAGCGACCACACCGGCATGGGAGCTATGTCGGGTGGCGGAGGAGCGGGTTTCGCTCGGCTTTGTAACGGAGTATGAGTCATTCTTTCACCCTCAAGTTCTTGTTCATAGGTAACTTAAAACTTTCCTGACAACGAGATACAAAATTATTTTAACATCCTCCGGTGGGGAAAAACCCACCCAAACGGGACCGATCAAA
>JBCDAP010000505.1:0-1919 GCA_039185335.1 Planctomycetota bacterium
CTTGAATTGGCCGAGCTGGATGATTCACAAGCCGTGATGCTTGAAGCAGGCATGCGCACGACCGTGCATGTCATCCCGGAAGAGCGTCGCATCGAGTTCGGCGGTGATTTTTTCCTTGATGGCGAGAGCTTTCCTGACACCGAAGCCGGCCGGCGCGCCCTTGCTGATTCGGTGCGTGCGAATCTCGCACTTCTTGGTGAACAGCAATCCGTTTTTCTTCGTGCAGCGCGAGATGAGTCTTATGATCGAGTTCGCAGTGCGATGCGTGCTATTGCTGCTTCGGGCGTCGATCGTGTCGAGCTTGTGACAGCGGGTCAGGCCTCGGGAGGGCGGCCATGAGTAAGGCACCCAGGGGTATCGAGCAGCTCGCCCTTGACGATGTGGCTCGTGCTCGCGCCCGCCGTGCTCGCCGGCGGCCTGTTTCCATGATTGCGCTCAACCTGGCATCGATGATCGATGTTGTTTTTCTGCTGTTGATGTATTTCTTGCTTATTACGCAGTTCGCGAGGCCGGAGTCCGCGTTTGCGACCCGTCCTCCTGCAGAACAAACGGTGTCCGATCCATTCACCCTGCCGACCCCGCCTGTATGGATCGCGGTGCGTTCGATCAGCAGAGAGCCCAACGACTTCGCGATTGTTGTGGAGTCTCCTGTTCTCGCAGGCGTTTCATCGCCGGCTGAACTTACCGATGCTGCTCGCGGTGCGCGGGGCTCGATCTACAGTGACTCGCAGATCTTTGTGATCCGACCAGAGGGCGACACCGCATGGGAGCACGCCTTGGCCGTATTCAATGCTGTTCGTGCAGCGGGCTATGAGCGCGTACGCTTCGCTGATTCGAACGATGGAGGCGCTCCACGATGAGACCATGTCTGTTGTGCATCGGTGTTCTTTGCCTTCTGGCGACAGTTGGCTTGGCCCAGCAGAATCTGGAATCCGCGGTCACGGCTTCTGCTGAGGTCGAGGCGGATGCGAGTGCCGCGCTGAGCACAGAGACCCTGACCCGTGCCGCCTTTGGTTTCCTTCCCAAGTCGGAGCGTCGAAACACGATCAGCGTGCTGCGCGAACAGCTCGATCGCATCGAGGAAGAGCAAGAGGTATTGAGCGGCCTGATCGATCGCGCGGACGCCGGGGAGAGCTTGGTTTCAGAAGCGACACTGAGACGGATGGTGACGTTGCTCGAGGCTTCGCTCCCGGCCGCCATGGCTCGCGCGTATGCCATTCTTGCCGCCTTGGAAGAGGATCAGGACGACGCGGATCAGGCGATTGCTTACGCCAAAGCGGTCGCGCCGGGTGTGAAAGGAATAGAAGCCGATGCCTCTCTTGCCGAAGCGATTGCCCTTCTGGTCAAGGGGCAACGTGGGTCTGCCCAGGAATCGCTCAGCCAGGCTCGTACCGCTCTTCGTCAATCCGAGCTGGATTCGCAATCGCCATGGGTCATTCACCGAAGGCGTGAGATCGCTCTGGCTCGCTTGCACGCCGCCGCGGCGACCGGCGATCTGGAGTCCGTGCACCGTCTCGTCAATTCCATGTCTCGGGGCGATGCCTTTCGTGATCTCCGCTCTCGGCTTCTTCTCGCCGAGTGCCATGCACGAATCACCAATTCCCCCGGTCCTGTCGTAGAGCTGATCAGAGAAGGTGACTCGACGCTTCGCCAAGCAGCGATGTCGCGTTTGGTGGAAATCTGCGGTGTCTCCGAGTTTTCTGGAAGCAATGACCCGTATGTGCGATTCGCGAACGCTCGTGCTCTGGTCGATTCGAATCCAGAACAGGCAATCGCTCGGCTTGATGGCCTCCTCGGAGATTCGCCTGCTCTTGATGAGTCGATGCTTGCAGAGGCAGATCACCTCCGAGCAGTACTTTCTCATCAGCTCGCAGAGCCACGCGCTGTCGAGCTGATGTTTGCCGCGGCCGATGCGGCGC
>JBCDAP010000506.1:0-1860 GCA_039185335.1 Planctomycetota bacterium
GATCGATCAGCTTGCGGACAAGTCCGAATTTGTGTTTGGTGTGGGTGAAGCAGAGACGGGGTTTGTCGAGGTGCTCGACTTCTTTCTCGTAGGGCCCGCGCTGGACCATGCCGCCGGATTTGATCAGTACCGCGAACTCTTTCTCGAGCTCGGCAACATCGCTGTCGCGGAGTTTGGCGTTCAGGCGGATGATGAGATCATCACGGTAGTAGCGTGAAGAGTGATAATTCCGGTAGAAGCGAGCGATGTGCTCGACTGCTTCTTGGGCGTCCCTGGTGATGAACAACAGGTTGAGGTCTTCCTCGGAAATCAGGCCTTCGCCGAGCAGGGAGTACTTTGCATAGTTGAGCCAGTGTTCCCAGTATTGCCCTTCGGGGTGTTCGATCAGCACGACGGGAACGATGGGGCTTTTCCCGGTTTGGATGAGTGTTAGGGATTCATAAAGTTCGTCCTGTGTGCCGAACCCGCCGGGATAGACCGCGACCGCTTCGGCCTGGCTCACGAAGATTAGCTTGCGCGTGAAGAAGTACCGGAAGTTGATGAGTTTGTTGTCGCCTGCAATGACATCGTTCGCGGTGGTTTCGAAGGGCAATCGGATTGCGAGCCCAAAGCTGGACTCGGCGCCGGGGCCTTCATGCCCGGCCTTCATGATTCCGTCACCTGCGCCTGTAATCACCTGCCACCCTTGCTGTGCAATCCGGCGTGAGAAATCAACGCAAGCGGTGTAGTCGGGGTGATCCGGTTTCGTGCGTGCAGAACCGAAGATCGAGATCTTGTGCGCCTCCTCGTGCCCCTGAAAGACGGTGTAGGCGTAACGGAGTTCTTTCATGGCTCCTGTCATCAAGCGGAGCTCGCCTGTGTTGCGTCCATCGTAGATGAGCTTGAGAGAGGTCGTGATCTGATCTCGCACAAGACGTGCGGCGTACGAGCCGGGTTCGGCGCCGCACTCGGCCACGAGCCGATCGATCTGTTCGACGAATGCTTCGTCGTCGACTCGGCGCTGGCCACGCTCTGGAACGTCGGCGTCAATCGTGTCGTTAAAAACGATTTCTTGTTCTTCTGGGGTCTTGGTCATGGTGTTTCGTTTTGCTCGTTCTCAGAAGGTTGGTTGGGACGTTCGCTTGGGCCGAAGATCGAGTCGATGAGTTGGCGAGTGGCCGTGAGTTGCTCGTATCTCATTATCGGATCGTAAAGGGTGCCGGTCACACGTGTCGTGACAATCTCGTCGCGGACGCCCTGGAGGAGTTCAGAGACGAGTGGGATGTGCCGTCGTCCTCTGGTGACAAATCGTAGGTCAAGATCAAGATCAGGCCACAGCATCTCGCCCGAGCCTTCGATCCAGAAAGACCCTTCATATGCTCTCTCTCCGGCCGCCTGAGTGATGGTGATTTCCGGATACACGATTCGATCACCCTGCACGTAGAAGTCGGTGTATGCCAGATCGGGGACTTCCCCTGTGGGGATCTGCAGGTTAGACAGGGTGAGGATGGGAATGATGCCTGGTGCGTCGAGGATATCGCCGTCTTGGATTCGGAGCAGCCCGCGTCCACGCCGGGTCGAGTCATCGTTCAGCTTGCCGGTGACCGCGATGTTCGCGGAGAGCTCACCTCGTTCGGGGTTGTACTCTGGATTGGTGTCGGGATCGATCGCTCCCACTTCGAGCAACATTTTTCCGAAGTTGATCCGAGAGATCTCAGCAGAAAATTCGTAGTCACCTTGCTTGGGGTCGTTCGGATCGAGGGTGATTGCAGCTCGGCCCGAGAGTACGCCTTCGTATGTTCTCGCGCGCATGTAGGGGATGACTGTTTGGCCGTCACGGCGTCCGTTGACAACAATAATGTGCCCTTCTTGGAAGTTGAA
>JBCDAP010000507.1:0-1835 GCA_039185335.1 Planctomycetota bacterium
CCTGGTCGACCACGGGTTCCGCCTCCCCTCGGCCCTTGACAACCGCCCGCTCACGTTCGAAGAATTCGAGGACGCAGTTTCAACATTGCTTTTTGTCTCGGCTACGCCCGGCCCCTACGAACTCGAGCGCACCAGCGGCGAGATCGTCGAACAAATCATTCGACCAACCGGACTCATCGATCCAGAGGTCTACGTGCGCCCGGCTGGCAACCAGGTCCCCGATTTGCTCGAGGAATCGCGTGCACGGATCGAGCGGGGAGAGCGCGTTCTTGTCACCGCTCTGACGAAACGTCTCTGCGAAGACCTGACGAACTATCTCGATAAGCAGGGCATCCGAGTTCGATACCTCCACTCTGAAATCGACACGCTCGATCGCTTGGAAATCCTCCGCGAACTTCGCGAAGGAGCGTTCGATGTCCTCGTCGGCGTGAACCTGCTCCGAGAGGGGCTTGACCTCCCGGAGGTTTCACTAGTCTGCATCCTCGATGCTGACAAGACCGGGTTCTTGCGTGGCGAGACCTCCCTCATCCAAACGATCGGTCGAGCCGCCCGGAACGTGAACGGCACCGTCATCATGTACGCCGACGAGATGACCGATCCCATGCAAGCCGCGATAGAAGAAACCGAGCGCCGGCGTGCGAAGCAGGTCGCGTACAACGAAGCCAACGGGATCACGCCGGAGACGATCATCAAGTCAATCCGTCGAGGTATCGAACAAGAGCTCGGAGCACAGAAACGAGCGAGGGCCGCTGTAGGTGAGTCCGAACCAGAGATCGCGGTCAGCGACCTGATCGATCAACTCGAGGCCGACATGCTGGATGCCGCACAGTCGCTCGAGTTCGAGAAGGCGGCAGACCTCCGCGACCAGATCAACAAGCTCAAATCGGGCTCATTCGAGGGTAGATCCACTGTGCGCCGATCAGAAGTACAAACGAAACCAAGCGGCACACGAAAGCGCAGCACAAAGCCCGGCGCCCCGGGAAGCAAATCCGGAAAGCGCGGCCGTCGAAAAAACTGAGACTCCATAAAAAAATCAGCCGGGCGCAAGGCCCGGCTGATGGATGTTCGGTCAGACTCGGCGGATCACCGAGGCAGTATGACTGATTTCAAGGGCAGTCAGATCCGAAGTTCAAGAGAACTTCGATGAAGTCCTGAACGTCGACCATATTGTCAGCGTTCGCATCACCACCGTTGCTTCCATCGCTACCAAAGTTCAGAAGAACAGCGATAAAGTCATCAACGTTCACAGCCAAATCAGCATTCGCATCACCGAGGCATGGCTCGACAACAGGCTCTTCACACGCATCGGCACCAGCCATTGCATTGTTATCTGAGCAATCCTGGCCTACACGGACCAGCCCGACACCACTCTGACCAGTGGATCCACTGAAGCCAAAACCACCAATGGCCTCACACTCAGTGCGAGTCGTGCTCTCGATGCAAGTTGGCCCAGCGATATCGGCACAGCAAGCACCGATATCGTTCCCCTCGCCACACGAAACGTTGAAACATGTCGCATTGGCGAGGAAAGTATCAGTCTCTCCGGCACAATTTGAAGAGAGAACATCGTCGAGGCACGCAGTGCCATCACAGCAAGCACCCGTCACGGGAGCCGAGTTGTCGTAGACAACAACAATGTCGAGTTCAACAAGCGCAACGTTGAGTGTAATAACGCCACTAGTAAACGGGAAAGAGAAACCTCCATCCAACGGGAAGCCATCGCCGCTCGGGAAACCCTCGCCTTCCAGAATGACGTCAAACGGCGTTTCCGTAACCATTCCTTCAGAATCAACATCATGCAACACAAGCGTGCCGGTGATACTGATCAAAGTATC
>JBCDAP010000508.1:0-1812 GCA_039185335.1 Planctomycetota bacterium
GCCAAGCCGCCTTCCGCTCGTGGCGGCTCGCATCTGGGAGCGAAGCGCACAACGCCCTCCAAGCACTCGTCGACGATGGTGCGCATGAGTAACCGATCAACTCGACGACCAGATTCTTGAGGAGGCGTTCGATCGTGTCGCCTGTCTTTGCTTTCCGAACGCCCACACAATCGATCAGCACCGGTCGAAACCCGCCTCGGGATTCGTCCACGATGATGTTGCTCGGTTTGTGATCACGATTAAATAACCCCTCAGCAAGCAGCGTGTGCGTCAGTGCTCCGACGAGCTCTGCCAGCTCGCGCTTCGTTTCTTCATTGGTCTCCGCGTCGGCAAAGATCTCGAGCACCGAGCGCCCAGGCACCCGCTCCATGATCAGGGTATCGATGACACGTCCCTCCTCGTCGCGCCCGCGGATCACCAAGCGAACAATCGCGGCGGGGATACCCGCTCGGATCGAGCGAACCGTTCCGCGGAATTGACGATGCAGACGTGTCCGTCTGAAGATTGCGGCCAAGCTGTCTTTGGGGCGAGTGAGGGCATGCGTCTTCACGATCGACCAGCCGCCAGCCAGGACACCGACAAAGACAGTGGTGTGCTCATCGGATTTGAGCGAGGTCCAACCCTCACCGCCCACGCTCTCGAGCGAACGGATCACCCATTGATCTCCAACGCCCTCGGTACGGGCGACGATGCGTGCTCGGCTCAGGCCCGGTCGGATCATGCCAGCAGCGTAACGCAGCGCGATTGACCCGGGGAGCGTTCACGGTGAGGATGCCGAGATGACCGAACCGTTGTCTGTTGCGATCATCTGTCAAAACGCCGAGCGCACGATCTCGCGCACGCTCGAGTCGGTCAGTGATCTGGCTGCCGAGATCGTGGCGATCGATTCCGGCTCGACCGATCGCACCATCGACATCCTTCGCGATCACAACGCACAAGTGATCGAACAAGACTTCCTGGGATATGTCGCTCAGAAGAACGCGGCCATCGATGCTTGCGCTCACAAATGGGTCCTCAGCCTCGACGCAGACGAATCGCTCGACCAGGACGCAGGCCATAGCATCGCGAATGCGATCGTCACCGATGATTGCGACGGCTATCGCATTCGCAGAAGAGTGATCTACGCAGGCCGAGTGCTCCGCTATGCCTGGCAGCCGGACGTGCTCACACGACTCGTGCGCCGCGAGCACGCGCGATGGGTCGGCGGTTCGGTACACGAACGCTTCGAGGTCAACGGTCGTATTGGTGAGCTCAACGGCGCTATCATCCACGACACAGTCGATCCGATCGGGGACTTCCTCCGCCGACAGATCCGCTACGGCGAGCTCGGTGCCAACGGGCAGCACTCTTCGCTCTCGCGTCTCGCGGTTTCACCAATCATCGCCTGGATGAAAGAGATGCTTGTCCACCAAGCGTGGCGTGACGGCTGGCGAGGTTGGGTCGCCGCGGGATGCGTCGCGAACGCCGCACTCGTAAAGCACCTCCAACGCGTTGACGCCCACCGGAAGAACACGAGCAAGAACACGACAGGGGAGCAGAACGGATGAGCAACGCGGCGTTGTGGATCATCGCGATGGCAGCCGCCTACTTCATCGGAGCCATCCCCTTCGGCTTGCTGCTGGGCAAGATGAAAGGAGTCGATATCCGCGAGCACGGCTCGGGCAACATCGGGGCGACCAACGCACGCCGTGTGCTCGGGTCGAAGCTCGGAAATCTCTGCTTTGCGCTGGACGTGCTCAAAGGTGCTCTCCCAACAGTCATCGCAGGGTTCGCGTTCGGCGTAATCGCACGCCAAGACTTGCCGGCTTCGCA
>JBCDAP010000509.1:0-1812 GCA_039185335.1 Planctomycetota bacterium
ATGCGAGGCTGGCGTGGGCCCCGTATGCCATGCACAAGACACCGGCGAGCGCATATCTTGGGTGGGTCCATCCTGATTGGCGCAACCGCAGGAGGCATCTCATCCGGGCATCGCGTACGCGTTATTCAGGAGTGCGCCGGCGGTAGCAGGTTCATGTTCTTATCCGCACCGTTTTTAGCTGATACGGTTTCATTTTGACCGTGAGTTTCCCGCGACTAAACTCCTGTCTCGTGGCTTCGCCCATCACATCGGACTCGATCGCTTCCCATCCGTTCGCGAGATAGATCGTGATGGAGCCTCGTTTGCCGAGTGTTTCGTTCACCCTTAGGAGCATCGACCCGTCGCTCATGGGCTTCACCCATGTGGGGATAATGGAGTGGAGACCTTCGATGTTGATGATCGGTGTGTTGATGGCCGTTCCTTTGACGAGGACTGGTTCGGCGAAGAGTGTCTCGGCGAGTGCTGCGGGTTGGTGTTCTCGTGGCGTGCTTGCCTCGTAACTCGTGAGCGCGATGCGGATGACTTGCTCTCCTATGTCGGTAAATTCATCCGGAACTTCACTGAGATCGAGCGAAGTGGTTGTACCAGCGACGTGAGGTTGTGTATGGCGTGCTGAGCGGTTGAGAGAGCAGTGGAGGAGGCCGTCGCGGCAGCCGAAGCCGAACTTGGACTCGGTGATCATCGCAAGCCCTTGCGATTCGGTGTCGTCGCACACCACCGCCCACCTGCTGGCGGGCACTTCGAACATGGCTTCGGCCGCGATGGTCCCTTGCTTCTGCGGGCGGAGCGTTGATCCGAACGGGGCGCCGTATCGTACATTTTCGCCTTGGTACCGCGTTGGCATCGCGACCTTGAGCAGTGTCTGCGTGTCCTGCCAATCGAGGTGGTAGGTGATTCTCAGCACCGATTCACCTATACGAACCTCGTACCGTGTCGTGATGGTGCTTTGCTGGGCGATTGATCGCGAGAAGCTGGTCCAGGCCGAGGTTGTATCGGAGCCGGATTCGACGGTCGTGGGCGTGGTGCATCTCGTGCCGAGCGAGAGCGTGTCTCGGTCGATGTCCCAAGCGTCGAAGTTGATCGGATGATCCGGGAAGATGAACAGCTGGCCGAGTGGTTCTCTGTGCTCGACTTTGCATCCATCGATGATGAGTTTCGAGATTTCGCCTTTTGTGTTGAATGACGCTTTGACTCGGCCATTCGAGATCGATGACTTGCCGGCGTTGACAGTATCTACAATCGCATCCACTTCTTTGATGTTGATCGCAGACAGTGCAGGGAGGAAAACCGTCTTTCCTTTGTGCGATGCGACCATCGGCATTGCGAGCGGATTGAATAGGTGCGTGTTTCCTTTGCCACCGAGCGCCTCGCTCGCCTGTTTGGAGGCTTGCTTGGTCATTGCTTCGAGCTCGGGGATCGTCTCGCGATACACCCGCGGGATGGACGACCCCGGGATGTTGTCGTGGAATTGCACAAACACGAGACGCTTCCACAGTTGCTCATCGATCTCTCCGAGTCCAGCCACCGCGTGGGCTGCTTCGAGCGTTTGCAGTGCACGCTCGGCTTGGCGGAACGTCTCTTTGAGGCGTGATTGCGTGGTCTGCACGCCGCGGTGCGTCTCCATGTAGATCTCGCCGCGCCACTTGGGGAGATTGGCTCTGACTCTAGCCATCGATTCGAAGAACTCGTCGATCCGTCCCCACTTGGTCTTTGGCATCCCGGCGAGGCTTTGCAGGCGTTGGGCGCGTTCACACATGTCTTCGTTGGTGGCACCGCCGCCATCTCCGTAGCCGGTTGGCATGAGCGCTTTGG
>JBCDAP010000510.1:0-1808 GCA_039185335.1 Planctomycetota bacterium
CGCACATCACCCAGTTCACCAAACGACTCGTGGAATCAACCCGCGCCCTCGTAACAGGTGACCCCATGAAACCCAGCACCGATGTGGGCCCGGTCATCGATGACGAAGCCCGCGACAAGATCCTCCATTTCATCAACAAGGCGAAAGAAGAAGGCTGCACGCTCGCCCTGGGTGCAGACGCGTTCCTGATTCCAGATGACTCGCCAGTCATCCCGAAGAATCTCGTCCCGCCGCACATCTTCACGGGTGTGACCGAGCAGCACTCGATCGCCACAGACGAGATCTTCGGCCCTGTCCTCGCGGTGATGCACGCTAACGACTACGACGAAGCTCTCCGCATCGCCAACTCAACTGCTTACAAACTCACGGGCGGGGTGTTCTCGCGGATGCCTTCCAATCTCGAACGCGCTCGGCGTGAGTTCCGTGTCGGCAATCTCTATCTCAACCGTACGATCACCGGAGCACTCGTTGCCCGCCAGCCCTTCGGTGGATTCGGGATGTCGGGGATCGGCTCCAAAGCTGGTGGACCCGATTATCTGATGCAATTTGTCGAACCTCGCGCAGTCGCCGAGAACACCATGCGCCGCGGCTTCGCACCCGAACTCTGATGTCAAAACCGATCAACATCGCAAGCGACGAGTGCCTGCGCACCGCACGCATCACCGTCATGGGCTTAGGCCACTTCGGTGGCCAGCTCGCGGTGATCCATTATCTGGCAAACCTTGGTTGTGAACTCCTCGTAACCGACATGAAGAGCGAGAACGATCTCAAGGGCTCGCTCGAAGAGATCCGTTCGCTTGTCGATTCGGGACAGGTCGAGCTCCGCCTGGGCGAGCACAACGTCTCCGACTTCACGACCTGTGATCTCGTCGTCGCAAGCCCCGCCGTGCCGCATCCATGGGATAACCGCTACCTCCGCTCAGCGGAGGCTGCCGGGATTCCCATCACAACAGAGATCGCGCTGACCGCCGCGCGGATTCCTGAGGTGATACCCGTCGTCGGTATCACCGGCTCCGCGGGCAAATCCACCACCGCCGCGATGACCGCGCACATCCTCCGCTCATGCGCGAAAGAGCATACCGTTCATCTCGGCGGCAACATCGGAGCACCACTCCTTGAACACGCACACAAGCTTGGCGAGAGCGATCTTGTTGTGCTCGAACTCTCATCGTTCCAACTCCATTGGCTCGCACACGAACCCGACCTTCGCTTCAAACTCGCGGCAGCGATCTTCACCAATTACGCGCCCAACCATCTCGACTGGCACCGCAATGAACAGCACTACTTCGAAACCAAGGCTTCTCTTGCGCGTTACGCCGAAGCACCAGTGCTCGTTGCCGACAAGGAACTGCACGATCGTCTCTACCTCGCAGGCATCGATTCAGAGATCTGTGACAACCTTGATGAGCCGATCGACCTCCCCGTACCGGGCGGGCACAATGTTCGCAACGCTCGCACCGCGATTGCCGGCGCGAGATCGACTTTGCCGAATTTGTCGGCTGATGAGGCAGCCGCCTCACTCCGCAGCTACGCGTCGCTTCCCCATCGCCTCCAGCCTGTGCCCACGGGCGATGACTTTTTGAGCGCATTCAATGACTCAAAGTCAACAACTCCCGAAGCAACAACCAAAGCCGTCGCGGCGTTTGATGACCCGAGCCAAATCATTCTTATCGCTGGTGGGTACGACAAAGAAGCTAACATGAGCCCAATGATCGAGTGTGCTCAGGATTGTGCGCACGTGTTCACCATTGGTACAACAGGACCAGCAATCGCGAAAAAGCTTGCGAACGCGACATCGACCAAAACGC
>JBCDAP010000511.1:0-1806 GCA_039185335.1 Planctomycetota bacterium
ACCTGGGGTGGCTTGGCGAGTTCGGACAGCACCGAATATGGATCCAGCATGTTCGGTACAGGTGTGACGCCCGCATCATCCCCAAACGGACGACTTGTCCCTGTGCTGGGATCGACTAGTTCGGGACGGCCCGTGCTGGTTGGCTCAATCCTGAATGGCCCCTTGATCACATTGCGCACGTTGATCTTCCAGCCACGCATCCCGATGGTCACGCCGGGAAAAATGGCGTCGTGAACTTCAACCGACGAGGCGGTCTTGGCAATCATTGCTTTGCAAGCGGCCTGGATGACCTGACGCAGCTTGGCGGCTTGGTCTGCACGCTCGGCGAGTTCCATCCCGAGCACCATGATTTCTTCGCGTTCTGACCCGGAGAGATCTTCGCCTTGAGCTTCGAGATTGGACAGCCTGCTCTGTCGCTGGGTATCAGGCTCCTCGAGAGCCGGAAGGTGCTGCAAGGCAGCGGCGAGTTGGCTGTTCAGTTCCGGGATGTATCCGATCGTCAGCTTGGTAGCAATATCGCCCTCACCACCAAGACGACCAACAGAAATCCCACGCAAGACGCTCACGCTTCCACCGCGGACCGAACAACGTGGCGAGATGAACTCTCCTCCAACATGGAGACTGCAGGCGTTGATCTCGCGCTCGATGTGACAGTCACCTCCGACCGCCACGGTTGCGGAATCAAGATACCGCGACGAGAGCGATCCACTGACGTTGATGTCAGCCTTGCCACGACCAGCAAGGCCTCCACCGAACTCGGCATCGCCTGCCGATTCAATGGTCGCGGCCTCAATCAGGCCTCGTACGATCAGCCGCCCACCCGCCTTGACTTTGAAACGATCCTTCACGCCGCCTCGGATATCAACATCGCCGGGAAACACGACGTTGCCTACGGAGAAGTTGACGTCGGCTTTGACATTTAGGATTGGCGAGATCGTCAGGGTTTCTTCGTTGAGTCGCAACTCGCCGGGGATCGCGGCGTGAACCTCACTGTTTCTCGATACTTTGACCGTATCGTCGAGCGCGATGCTCGACCGCTTGCCCTTGGACGCGGAGATTGCCCGTCCGAAGACATCGAGCCCGTCGATACCGTCCTGTGGCTCTCGGAGCTTGCCGAGCAACTCACCTCTTTCGACAACGACAAACGCCGAGCGGCTGTAGTAATCGGCGACCGATTCCTCGCTCTCTTCAGGCTCTGATTGTTGCGGTTCGCTTACTGAGCGGCGTCCGTTTGCTGCTTCGCGAACCTCTCGGGCCGCAACAACCCGCGCTGAAATCGCATCACTCAGCACGAGCTCGCCGTCGGTGCCGGGTACGGATGCCTCACCGGTTGCGACAACACGGACGATCTCTTCAGGATCTTCGCCCTGAGCGAGAAATGTCTCGATGATCTCATCGATCGCGGCATCATCAACAAGCTGCCGAGAGACGGCCTTGCCGTCGAGGATCGCTTCGATGCCCTCGCGAGTCAGCTCTTCGCGAGGGCACTCTGGAGCAATCGCAATCTCTGCGGTCACCTTGTCAGGAGCGAACCTCAGTCGAGCGTGCTTTTCGAGTGCTGACGCTGACATGGCTGAGACTTCCGACCGACGGCCGCGAACGGCGAGACGGTCACGCGGCTTGCGATGCCTTCGACATCGTCTCGTTGATCCGCTGGCTCAGCAGATCCGGCGTGAAGGGCTTGACGACATAGTTGTTCACACCTGCCTTGATCGCCTCGATCACGCGGGAGCGTTCGGCCTCGGTGGTGACCATGATCAGGGGCGTGGTCTTGTTGCTCTGGCGGAAGTGCCGGACGAATGTGAT
>JBCDAP010000512.1:0-1791 GCA_039185335.1 Planctomycetota bacterium
CAAGCAGGTGGCGATCTCGTCAGAGACGGGAGCTTCGATGAGCAAGACATCACAGAATTCCTGATGCTGTTCAATACCGGGTGTCCGTGATCCGGACAATTTCGACTGCGCTGATTTATCACATCGAGAGAATGCTTTGACGCATTCTGATTGGTCATATTTGATTGCGCAGAGCTGAATCTGTACATCAATGTGAATCGATCACGCTATCACATGCAGATAGTGTTTGTGTCTGCTCATGAAAAACAAAGGAGATTTCCCTATGCCACTGATTGATCCACCCAAGAAAGCGCCCGCGTTCACGCTGAAAGATCAGGATGGCACCGCGCATAAGCTCAGTGCTTACGTCGGGCAGCCGGTGGTTCTGTTCTTTTATCCGAAGGACTCGACTTCTGGGTGCACGAAGGAAGCTTGCGACTTCCGGGATAACCTTTTCGAGTTCAAAAAATCGAAGGCAGCGGTATTCGGGATCTCGATCCTCGACTCCAAATCGAAAGCCAAGTTTGCTGACAAGAACGATCTGGATTTTCCGCTCCTTGCTGACGACGCAACAGATGAAGACGGAAAGCCCGCGCCAAAGATCGCGGAGAAGTACGGCGTCTGGAAAGAGAAGTCAATGTATGGCAAGACGTACATGGGTATCGAACGAACGACCTACCTCATCGATGCCAAAGGGAAAGTCGCACAAAGATGGGACAAGGTAAAAGTGCCAGGGCATGTTGATGCGGTGCTGGAAGCGGTCAAGGAGCTTGCGTGAGCTCGGCTTCCTGTTCGCCCAGCGATGCTATCTGAGCGGCCACACGGAGACACTCTTCGCTCTCCTCGCCAACCCATTCACGGAGTTCTGCGAGACTCGACTCCCATGCAGCTTGATCGTTCGTCGCGGTCACCTCGTCGAGCTGGGCGATGGCGCTGGAAAGACGCTCGGAGCCACGCGACTGGCCGGCGCGCTGGATTGAGAGCGACAACCTCTGATCGACGTTCAGGAATCGAGTTGCCATCGAGAGGAGAGCACGAGAAATCGGCGTCTCGGCTTGGCGGAATTCTTGCACCGTAATGCCCGAAGAGGCAGCGGTGTGGAGAAAAGCGAAGAGGGCCGCGTGGCAAGCCGCTTGAGTGACAGCGGTCATCCGATCGTGCGATTCAACTCCCATCACATGGATAGAAGAACCGCCCGCTCGGAGAAAATCGATAAACCGGTGTTCTGCCTCGCCCCCCGTGATCGGGATCGCGATGGTGTTCCGCCGGTGCACAGGGACGCTCGGGGCGAACATCGGGTGAATCGAGACCGCGCCGATGCTGTGGCGTTCGCACAACTGAGTCCACATGTTCACGACGTCTGCTTTGACTGAGGCAATGTCAACCATCACGCTGTTTGGGCCAGCCATCTCGGCGAGACGCGGCCCTTGGGTCAAGGTAGCATTCGCGGGGATACATAGCATGATGACAGAAGCGCCGGCAATGCTCTCCTTCATCGCGGCGTCGTCATCGATCGCCAGCACGCCGTTTCCAGCTTCCATGTCGACTGCAATCACTTGACGCCCTGCTTCTTGGAGCATTTGCGCATATCGCTTTCCGAAGCGCCCGCGAGCACCGATGACAACAGCAGAGGTGTCGAACGATTGAGCGATCGGTCAGTTCCCGTAGGCTTGGGTCTGCTGCGTGTAGATCACTATGCGGTCGTGAACCTGCAGGAGAACATCCTGGGCACCATCGCCCGAGAAGTCCTCTATAATCGCGATAGAGGGTTCGTAGATATTGCGCTCGCCACCCGTGAAGAGGCGGCTTTCG
>JBCDAP010000513.1:0-1774 GCA_039185335.1 Planctomycetota bacterium
CCAATGATGAAGAATGTCGTCGTGGGCCGGGATATGCGTAAGACCAGCCCCGGTCTCAAAGATGCTCTGTGTGAAGGCATCATCGACGCCGGCGGCGGTGTGATCGATATCGGTATGGTCGATACTCCCTTTACCTACTTCGCGGTCAATCATCTCGATTGCGCCGGTGCGGTTCAGACTACAGCCTCTCACAACCCGCCTCAATACAACGGCTTCAAGATCTCCAAGCGTAAGGCGAAGCCTGTGGGCGAAGCGACCGGCCTCGCCGACATCCGCAAAATTGCCGCCACAGTTGATGTACGCGATCGTGGGAGCAAGACCGGGCACATCGAGCAGCGAGATCTCTGGAACTCTTATCTCGAGCATGTCCATGGCTTCCTTGAACTACCAACAGGCAAGAACCTGAAGGTCACAATCGACGCCTCCAACGCGATGGCCGGCACAATGGTTCCCAAGGTCTTCGGCGACGTCGAAGGCCTCGAGATCGACGAGCTCTACTTTGACAATTCTTCGGGTGAGTTCACCCACGAGCCGAACCCGCTTGTTGAAGCGAATCTCGTTGATCTGAAGAACCGAGTCCGCGAGAACGGGTCCGACTTCGGCATCTGCTTCGACGGCGATGCCGACCGCTTGGTCGTGGTTGACGAGCTGGGCGAGACTGTCGGCTGCGATCACCTCACCGCATTCCTCGCTTCCTGGTTCCTCAAACGCGAGGGAGCGAGCACCATCGTCTACGACCTTCGTTCCTCCAAAGCGGTCGAGGAAGAGATCAAGGCGGCGGGCGGAACACCCCTCCGTTCGCGAGTCGGCCACGTGTTCATGAAGCAAGCTCTCTCCGAAACGGGAGGCGTCTTCGGCGGTGAACTCTCAGGCCACTTCTACTTCCGCGACAACTTCTTTGCAGATTCCGGGGCTATCGCGCTCGCGACCGTGGCCACAGCCATTGCTGAATCAGGGGAACCCGTGAGTGAACTCATCAAGCCGATCGCGCGGTATACCCAGTCCGGCGAGATCAATTTCGAGAATGAGGAGAAGGATCTCGCCCTCGAAGAGCTCGAAGAAACCTACGGCGAACGAGCGGATGTTGATGACCTCGACGGCATCACGGTGGATTGCTTCGATTCTGAAGGATGGTGGGCCAATGTCCGCAAGTCCAACACGGAGCCGCTGCTTCGCCTCAATCTTGAAGCCAAGGACGAAGCTCTCAAGGATAAGATGGTCGACGAAATCTCCGTCATGCTCGGGACGCGCGTCGCCCACTGAGCAGACGGTCGGCGGAAACAGGAGTCATCCATGCGCGTGCTGATCACCGGGACCGCTGGGAAGATCGGGCGTGTCGTTGGTCGAGAGCTGCACGAACACGGGCACGACGTGCTGGGAGTCGATCGTGGCTTTCGTCCGGATGTGCCATACGAGCAGCGCGTGGGTGATCTGCTCGAGCCCTTCTTCTTTGAGCGTGTCTTCGAGAAGGATGGAAGCTTCGACGCGATCGTGCATCTCGCGAATATCCCTAATGTGCGTGCGGGCAGAACACCCGCCGCGGTCCTGAGCGAGAATCTCGCAATGTCGGGGCTGGTCTTTGGTGTTGCTCGTGAGCGAGGGGTGAAGCGCATCCTCTATTCCAGCTCGATCCAAGCGGCTCTGCCGGCGTACGACGACGATGGTCAGGTTATTCATGAAACGCCTCCCGAGTGTCTGCCGATCGACGAGACCGTGTCTCCGCGCCCGAGCAATATGTATGGGCTGAGCAAACTTGTGGCCGAGCAGATGCTCG
>JBCDAP010000514.1:0-1772 GCA_039185335.1 Planctomycetota bacterium
CAGTGGAGTGCGTGTCCTCGGCCCATTGTATCCAAGCGTCCGAACATCGAAGAAAGCATCGAGGTCGAGCTCCCAGGTATTCTGCGAAGAAAGCCATTCTCGGAGCTCAGCAAAACGGCTATCCATCGTGTCCGCACGGTACCCGCCGGCGTGCCCGATCGCCACAACTGTCACCCCGGGCGTATCCACAACACGAACACGATCATCCCGATCGTCAACGCCCGTCGGCCCAAGATCCTCCGACCGATAGAGGAAAGCCATCACCATCGAGACTTCAGTCGCCTCTTCGCCGGTGCTCTCATCAATCATCTGCTGAAAGCGATACTCGGTTTCGACCGGCGCCGTCATCGCAATCTCTCGGCGTTGAATATGGCGAAAGAGCGGCTGAAAGAGCTGCCCGCTGCCACGATCGATCCGTCTCGAAGACGCCGGGATGTCGATCGACGCCTCGGCTCGACGATGAGACACGTACGCCTTGATCTCGATCGCGCCGGGTGGTGTCGGAGCCGCGTAGTTCACGGGAAGAGGTGAATCGATGGAGTATCTGCCGGCTCTCCAGTACGAACCATCCGCGGAAGGCTCGGCCTTGATCTCCTCATCACCACCAACACGCTGAACTTCCATTTCAGTGTGTGAAGGCATGGGTGTCTCGCAGGCGATGTCGTCTTCAGCGCGAGCCAAGCCCACGCAAATCAGGGTGCCCGCCAGAATGGTCAATGCAAAGCGGGTGTAGGGAAAACGCTCGGAGGGGATCGCAACAGTTCGGGTATTCATGAACCAGACTCCTTCAAAGGCAAGCCAGAGTTCAATTCGAATTCCGCGTGCCATGGATTCACTTCGCTCGCAGTGAAGAGAGCCCGCCGTCGACCCCGATGTTCTGGCCCGTAACGTGCCACTGATCGGGATGGAGCAGCCACGCGATGGCAGAAGCAACCGCCTCCGGGGTCCCGATCTTGCCGTCTGGCGTCATCGCCATGGTGGCCTTCTTGGAGGGTTCTGACCGGAGAATCGGCTCGGCAAGCGGTGTCTCGGTCGTGCCAGGAGAGACACAGTTCACTCGAAGGCCTCGGCTGGCATACGAAGCCGCCGCGGAAAGCATGAGGCCCTGCACTCCACCCTTCGCGGCAGCGACTGCCTCATGCGCAGCAAAGCCGAGCTTCCCAACAGCAGAAGACATCAAAACAACCGAACCGCCTCCGCTTTTACACATGCCCTGCGCGCAGGCGCGGAGCAAGTAGAACGCCGAATCGAGCGACAGCGTAATGGTATTCCGCCAATCCTCAACAGAAGTCGCATGCGCAGGCTTGAGGACGAGCGAGCCAACGAGATTGGCGACACCGCCGACCTTTCCATGATGAGCAACCGCTCCCTCATACGCCGCCTTCACCTGCTCGGCATCGGTCGCGTCGCACAACACCGTCTGCGGCGAATCCAGTTCCTTCGCAAGCACTTCAAGCTTCCCCGCATCGCGGCCAGCAAGTGTGAGCGGAAAGCCCTGACGATCCAGTAAGCGAGCGGTTGCAACACCGATGCCGCCAGTAGCCCCAAGAAGAAAAACAGGTGATTCAGCAGGCGTGGTCATACGGTCACAGGCTCGGTGTTCGCTGACGTTTGTGAACCAATCACGCCTCGCTGCGAGGCCCGCTCAGTGGTGAGCACCGGAACATCTGCTCCGGAATAATGCTTGCCGGTTGCTTCGCAGATGAGCTTCGAAGTGATCTGTGCGGACAGAAAAATGACGGGGAGGCCAGATCCGGGATGGGTACCTCCAC
>JBCDAP010000515.1:0-1756 GCA_039185335.1 Planctomycetota bacterium
ATGTGAAGGAAGAACGAAATCTTGAGATCGGGGCGCATCTCGCGAAGCATGCCCGGGACCATCTGGAGGTGATAGTCCTGGATCAGAACTTTCGCCCCTTTCGCAGCGACCGTGCTGGTCGCTTCCGCGAATCGGCGATTGATCTCCAGGTAGGGCTGCCACCACCGGCGGTGATAACTCGGCGTTCGGCAAGCATCGTGATACAGGGGCCAGAGTGTCCGGTTCGAGAAGCCGTGGTAATAATCATCCAACTCTTGCGATGTGAGCTGAACCGGGTGATTCTGGAATCCCTCGTGCTCGAAAGGCTTCGGGTGATCGTCCGTCGAGCCCGTCCATCCGACCCAGACGCCGGCTTGACGCTTGAGGATCGGCAAGAGGGCGCTCACCAGCCCTCCCGGACTGGTTTCCCAACCATCAGGAGAATCCGCGTTGCGGTGGACAGGGAGGCGGTTGGCCACGATGACCAGATCAGCTTTGGTTGCCTTTGCCATAGAGTTCGTCGTGATCATCGTTGAGGTGCGTCGTGGTCACCGTATCGACACGCTCGAGAGGCGGCAACGCTCGGATAGGCGGTTTCGACCCGGAAAGACCTCCTCAGGCGTTCTCTGCGCTTACAAAGGTCCAGAGTGAGCAAATTCCGCCGATCCTTTCAGCAAGACCTCGACATCGCACGAAATTCGTCGGTGTTCCGAAAAATATCGGATCTTCGTTCTTTGTCATGACGGCCGAACGGCCCTCTCGTTTGCCAAGGATGGCACGCGGCGCAAGGATGCACCGCATCGGGCGGATCACCGGAAAGCCCATAGCCCAAACCGATGAGCCGCCGTGCTCGGCAGGGCGCGGCGACCATTGCGTACTTGTTCGGACATCCGACTCAGCGGGACAGATATCGCCCTGAAAGCCCGCTCTCACGGAGTGCTTCCACATTGGGCATTACCTCTGTCTTCAAGAGCCCCTCCAGATGAGGCTCGACGATCGCCCTCATCTGTTGCTGTTGAACAGAGATGGGAGCCGTGGCGTCGATCACTTGAAGACCGTACTCCCCGGTAATCCGCTCGTACTGGTCAAGAATTCGCCCTTGGAACATCTCGAAGCTCTTGTAGGGATCATCCGAAAGCCCGAGGTCCATACCCGCTTCGTAGTACTTGAGTTCAGGGCGACCCGAGAGTATTCGGCTCAACGCTTCTCGCAACGGCACACGAAAGTAGAACGCTTCTGTTGGCTTAGGAGCAAAGCGATAAACCTCACGGACAAAATCCGGCGCGATACCTCGTGCGACGTCACGCGCAAAGGCGGTATAGACGTAGCGGTCCGCCAGAACAATCGCGCCCGCGCGAAGGGGCGGGAGACTCGTCCGCTCAAGACGGTCAGCAAAGTCGGCGGCATGGATCAGCGAAAACGTCATCGGGCTGAGCTGCCGCCCGCGTTTCCCTTGGCTCGTTGTGCTTTTGACCAGAGGGCTCGAATTCCACTCAGAGAATGAAACAAGGTAACCCTGCGACGTCAGCCATTTGCGGAGCAGATCAAGCTGCGTTGACTTCCCTGAGCCATCGATGCCCTCCACGATAAAAAGCTTGCCTGGAAGATCGCCGATCTGGTGAGTATGTGTCATGATGAGGCACCCTCCTGGTGCTGTTTAAAATGAGGATAGCTTTGCCCTGTCTCGCCGCTCCACTTGAGTTCACAACGAACATCGAATGCTTTCTCGAACATCCCCTTCTTCCGCTCAGCCCCCCACAGTTCTGCGACGGGTTCA
>JBCDAP010000516.1:0-1744 GCA_039185335.1 Planctomycetota bacterium
ATTGCCCATTCGCCCCGCTCAAGCATACTGGACACCTCACCGAGTGTGACCCCCGCACCGATCGCAGCAATCGCGGCGTCCACACGGGCTGGGCCCGAAGACGCTCGAACACGATCGAGCCATCCCGTGATCGCATCGGCCCGCTTCCTGGCCTGGAGACGTGAACGAACCTTCTCTCTCAACTCATCGATCGGATATCTGGCGGGATCGGGCTTCGACTCGGCCACGTTCGCAAACTCACTCACACCCAGCACCGCATCTCGCCTGGTCGCGATGTTCTTTGCACGGGGTGCAAAAGCGGAATCGATCTGATCGTGAATCCATCCCGTGGTCAGCGCAACCGACATGCCACCAAGCCACTCGATCTCTTGGAATATTGCCCAGGCCTTCTGAGCAAGCTCATCTGTCAATGATTCAATAAACCAGGAGCCGCCAGCCGGATCAACAACACGATGCAAGTGCGACTCTTCTTGCAGAATGATCTGGGTGTTTCGAGCGATGCGAGCCGACATGGGCGAAGGGTGACCGATCGCCGCATCGAATCCGGGCAATGTCACTGAATCCGCACCAACCATGCCGGCTGCAAAGCAGCAAACCGTGTTCCGGAGCATGTTGACCCATGGATCTCGCTGCGTGATGACGCGCTTTGACGTTCTGACGTGCATCCGCATTCGTTGGGCGCTCTCCGACCCGTTCGATGCTTCAACAATGCGTGACCACAGTCGGCGTGCCGCCCGAAGCTTGGAAGCCGCCAGAAAGAAATTCGTGCCGACCACATACGAAAATAGCATCTGATTCGCGGCTGCATCGACGCTCATGCCGTGCTCGGTGAGGCGACGGAGGTACTCCACCCCCGTTGCCATCGAGAAGGCGAGATCTTGAGCAGCAGTCGCACCGGCATGGTGGTATGGGGCAGAACCAACACGGATGGTTGTCGCGCGAGGAGCGTTCGCTTCGGCCCAAATCGAGAGCGCCGCCATCTCTTCGTACAAATCCTCAAGCGTGCCAGGAAGCATCCCATCACGAGCGAGCACCGCCAGCGGGTCACAATTGAAAGCAAGCCAAGCCTTGTCGAGCGACAACCCTTGCTTCTTGCAGAGTGCAGCGAGCGCAGCAGCAGCAGGCAAAGCTCCCGCCCCAGCCTCCAAAGCAACCCCAATCATGCCCAGATGTACGCCCTGGAAGGCACGCTCGAACTCCTCGAGGTTCGGCAGCATGGCTCCATCAAGACCGGCCAGCTTGTCCGAGGCGGGAGCGTTGACATCCACGCCTCGACGTGTGGCGGCATCCAGACGGAGCAAAACCGAAGTCACACCATGTTCCAGGTCATCCAGAAGCCGAGCGTTAAGGCTGTCTGCCTCCGGCTCTGCTCGCTCTTGGCGAATATCCCAACCGCACGTGTGCATGCCAAGTGGGAGTGAACCGCGAGTCATCGGAGCCATTCCAGCGAATCCCGAAAGATCCGCTGACCCATCCCAATCGCCCTTTGTGTAAAGCGGATTGAGATCGATGCCTTCGTAGGTGTGCGTTACCAGCTTTTTTTTGAACGGGATACCTTTTAGGTCTTTCTCGACCGCGGCTTGCCACTGCTCAGAGCTGACCGGCTCAAAGACATCCGTATGAGAAGAGTTGTCGGAAAACATGCCATCTCCAAGGCAAGGTTTACACTTACATTCCCTTGATCACTTTGCCCATTATCGCTTAATTTTATCCCTATAACCCCTGAATTTCCTGTTCAACAGCC
>JBCDAP010000517.1:0-1660 GCA_039185335.1 Planctomycetota bacterium
CTCGTCCAGCTTCTTCATGGCGTTTTCATCAAGAACGATCTCGGTCGCGCGGATCGACTCTTCGAGCTGCGCGATCGTGCGGGGGCCGATGATTGGAGCTGTGACCACATCGTTGTGTAACAGCCAAGCAAGCGCGACATCCGCCGGGCGCTCACCCAGGTCTTTGCAGAAGCTCTCCCATTGCTTCAGCTGATCACCTTTCTCGTTCATCCACCCTTGGATCCGTTCTTCGTTGCGTCGACCGCCCGAGCCGCTTCCACCAGACAGTTCGGTGACACCCGCGAGCATTCCTCCAGCGAGCGGCGACCACGGGATGATGCCTAGCCCGTAATGGCGGCACGCGGGCACGACCTCGAGCTCGATCATCCGCGCGTTGAGGTTGTAGAGGCTCTGCTCGGAGACAAGCCCGACGATGTTGTTGTTCTTCGCGGTCTCGTTGTAGTGCGCGATGTCCCAGGCTGCGAAATTTGAAGATCCCGCGTACACCACCTTGCCCTGGCGGATCAGTGTCTCGAACGCCTCCCAGACCTCGTCCGCCGGGCACTCCCGATCGACGTGGTGCATCTGATAAAGATCGATGACATCCGTCTTCAGACGAGTCAACGAGTCCTCGCAGTGACGGATGATCTTCCGGGCGCTCAAGCCGGGCTTGCCGCGGTTCGGCTCGCGATGCCCGTCGGGCATCGCGTGGTACACCTTCGTCGCGATGATGACCTCGTCGCGCTTCGAAGCGTTTTCTTCCCACCAATTGCCGATGATCCGCTCTGTATCTCCTCGCTCGCTCGCCCACCCGTACATATCTGCGGTGTCAAAGAAGTTGATACCGAGCTCGAGCGCACGATCCATGATGGTGTGCGAATCCGCTTCGGTCGTGCCCCATCCGAAGTTCATTGTGCCGAGACAGAGCGGTGAGACCCGAAGACCAGTTCGACCGAGACGGACATGTTCCATCAGAAGACCCCTTTTCAAGATTGAGAGGTGGCATGGTTCCCGTCTCGCGGAGACGAGTCAACCGCTCGTACGTTCGATCGCTTGTTGTTCTCGCTCGAAGGTCTTCGGGAACGCCGGCGTTGCTTTCCGATCGAACACCCGCCACACTGCATCGACCAGCTGGACACCCCAGTATCGATCGACACACAAACGTGCCCACGCGTAGCCCAAGATGAGCCCTGCCAGCACATCGCTCGCCCAGTGCGCCCCAAGGATGACGCGGGAGCACGCGACCGTCACTGCTAGCGCGACCGCCAGCGGCCTCAATCTGGGATACATCGCCGTGAGGAACACCGCCGCGATGACCGCATGTGTGGTGTGCGTCGATGGATAGGCAAAGGATCGCCCGTCGGTCAGCGCGGCCTCGCTCGCCCTTGCAAAGAAGGCGAAAGCCGAAACAGTTTCTTCATCCCCAACCCCAAATCTCGGCCTCAACCGAGACGTGGCCTCTTTCAATCCGTTGAACACGAGCAGGCCAATCCCCGCTGCGAAACCCCAATCGAGTGTCCGCCGAATCCGCTCGCGATCGAGCAGCGCGATCACGACGATGATGAGCGCCATGGTGGCGAAGTCGCCGAACTGCTGAAGCGTCTCAAGCGTCCGCCGAACATCTCCGGCCAGCTCACCTTTGAGCCACTCCGCCCCCGTCGAGATAGCACCATCCACCGGC
>JBCDAP010000518.1:0-1612 GCA_039185335.1 Planctomycetota bacterium
CGGGAGATCAAGCGGAAGGAAAACGCCCAGCCGGCAACACAGGCAAGGCCGACCACGCCATCGCCCTCGGATCGAACGAACAGGCGAGCGATCCAGCGACGCAATCCGACCACGAGAGGTGGGGCATGAGCGTTGCGTTGTATGTCAAGCCGGATCTCTCGGAGGCGCAGCTTGTTGTGTCTGGTCGGCGTGTGCCCGAGACATGGCATCAATCAATATCCGACGCAGACCCAGAAGCTTCCGTGACCGGCCCTGAACTCGCCAAACGAGCGAACGAGCTGGCCTCTTGGTACGCAGCGCACGAAGCGGGTTCGAATCGGCTCGATGCGTTGATCATCGATCCGGCCGAGTCTGCCTGTGCCTGGGTTCGGGTTCGATCAACCGTGCCTCCCGTGCTGGCAGCCGCATTTGCCCAGCGGGCAGAGCAGCTTTCGGCTCAGATGCATGTCGGCTCCGTCGAATTGCTCCATGACACAGAGCCCGAAGCAATAGCAGAACGTGGCGTTGTTGTCATGCGACATGCCGACGGCCCCATCCGACTATTGCTCGATGCGTTGGATCGGAAAGGCGTGCGAGTTGCGACAACCTGTTCGCTCTGGCATGCCCTGGCAAGCCGGCACGATGAGCTGGGGTGTTCCATCGTTCTCGTCGGGAATCAAGCAGTTTGGGCATGGGGCGAAGGGCAACGCTTGGTCGCCGCTGGGCACACCCGCCTGGCATCCGATCCAGCGGTTGTGGCAAGACGCCTTGCGTTGGACTTCATGTCATTCGCGGCCCAGCTCGGACGCAAGCCCCAGGATGCTTCCATCTTTGCAGAAGACGCGGAACGGGCAAAGCAGATCGCGGAGTCAGTTCGTGTGGTCGAAACCCGGGTCATTCCCGAAGAGCATGCGATCGCCAAGGTCGTGATCACAGCGCTCGATTCGGGATCGCCGAAACTCGATTCGCTCTCAGGGCTTCATCACCGCCCGAATAGAAAGACGCGCCGGAGCATCCGATTGGTCGCGGCATCACTGCTGCTGATCGCCGTGGCTGTGGCCGGCCTCGGTTGGCGTTTTTCTTCATCGAGCGAAGCTTGGCTCAACACGACCGCATCGATTAGCTCTGAGGGGTATTCAAGACTGTCGAAAAAGTATGATGATCAGGTCCCGAAGCAATACGATCAGTTCCTCGACGGCAAACTCGCCACCTTGCGAAATCGGGACCCCGAGCCGTTGCCTGCAGGACCAAAGCAATTGTTTGACGCGATCGGGCTTGTTTGCTCTGAGATAGCGAAGCGTGAAGGAGCCACGATCAGAAACTTCACGATCAGCAACGGAGATGGCGTGAATCTCACCGTGCTTGTTGCTGATCGTGACGCGGCAATCGACTTTGAACTCGCATTGCAGCAATCCGAGCCGAGGCTTGAATGGCGTCTTGATCGATCCAATCGATCAGGCAGCCAAGAGCAAGCGGTTCTCAGCGCGAGGTGGCCGCGATGATGCAGCGATCGAAGAATTCCCAATTGAGTCATGAAGCCGCTCATCAAGCTGCAGGAATGGCAGCCGCGATCGATCGATCGAACAAACCCGCGTTTATTGTGGTGATCTCCGCGGTCGCGCTGGTCGCGACG
>JBCDAP010000519.1:0-1607 GCA_039185335.1 Planctomycetota bacterium
AAAAGGGCGTGGAGATCCGGGCTTACCGCGTGATCTACGACATCGTGGACGATGTGAAGAAGGCAGCGGAAGGCCTGCTCGAGCCGGAACTCCGAGAAGAGGTGCTTGGACACGCCGAGGTTCGCGAGGTCTTCAAGATTTCGCGTGTCGGTGCGGTTGCCGGTTGCTACGTCACCGATGGGGCGATCGAGCGCAATGCTCTCATCCGCGTGACCCGCGACGACATCGTGATCGAACAGGATCGCGTGCTCGAACAGCTCAAGCGTCACAAAGATGATGTTCGCGAGGTCAAATCGGGCCTGGAGTGCGGCATGAAGATCGTTGGGTACGACGACATCAAGCAGGGCGACATCCTCGAGTGTTTCAAGAAGGTCGAAGTCAAACGAACACTCTGATCTACGTTGAGACAGTCATGTTTATCGGTATCCTCCAATTCGAGCTCTCCATGCCCTGGTCTCGTTCGCTCAAAGACAAGCGTTCGGTGGTGAAGTCGCTCAAAGACCGACTTCACCGCGAGCACATGGTGTCGATCGCAGAGGTCGCGTTCGAAGAGATCCATAACCGTGCGGTTCTCGGGGTCGTTATGACAAGCAACTCTGGGCGACGGTGCGGAGCGGTGATTGACCGTATCGTCGAGAAGGTATCGCACCTGCCGGATGCCGAGCTTGTTGATGTTCAGCGGGAGATCATTCGTGGTCAGGATGTTCGCGACGAGCTGATCTGGGAAGACCTCGAGGCTGGCGATGACCAGAGCGGGGCGGCCGCGTGAGCCGACGCAACGATCAGATCGCTTCGACGTTGCACCGCACGATCCAAGGGGTGTTCAGCGCTGGCTTTGCAGACCCACGACTGGCAGGTGTTCTGTTGACCGTGACAGAAGTCAAGCCGAGCCAGGATCTCCGGACAGCGTCGGTGAGTGTGTCTGTATTGCCCGAAGAGCGGGAAGCGCGGGCGATCGCTGGGATCAAAGCCGCGGCTCGTCACATCCGGCACGAGGTGAGCGACAAGGTTGCGTTCAAGAAAATGCCCGAATTGATCTTCAAGCTCGATTCATCCGCCAAACGCCAAGCGAAAGTCTTGGGCGCTCTCGCTGAAGTTCGCGATGAGTGGGAAGACGAATCGGTTGCCGACACAACTGAGAACAAGAGCGACGCCAACACTGAGCCCGATGACCAGAAATCCACGGAGACGCATTCTTGAGCAAGGCAGAAGATCAATCGAAGGCCTTGGCAGCATTGGTAAAAAAGCTGTCATCCAAACACAAGCCCGAGCTTGTCAAGCATGAGCCACTCGAGGAGTTCATTTACTCTTTTCTCATCTGGGAAGGCGGGCCCAGCAGGAAGGCTGATCTCGCGCTCCAACGTTTGCTCGCACTCGGAGTCGATCTCAACGAACTCCGTACGTTCGAGGTCACCGATCTCGTTACTGCTGTCGGCAAGACTTATCCAAATGTCGAAGAACGGATGATCCGCCTCAAGGCCTCGCTGATGGAGCTCTATCGGCGCGAACACGAGATGTCTCTCGAAGGTGTGAAGGCCCTCTCGAAACGAGATGGGCGGAACTACTTGGAAACACTCGAAGGCATGCCGAAGTTCGTGGCAGCTCGC
>JBCDAP010000520.1:0-1604 GCA_039185335.1 Planctomycetota bacterium
AGGATGAACGCGATCGTTTGTCCTGTGTTAGCCCAATCGGTTCTTGGTCTTGGCTTTGCTCGAAGAGTTGGCGGATCAGAGCCGAGTCTGTTTCATGCTCGTCAAGACGATCTTTCCACTCGTCCAAGGCTCGCTGCGTTTCTGCCGAAGGCGGTTCAGCAAAGCTGGCCCACTCCTTATCGAGTTCTACTGCCTGATCTTTCGCGTCAGCGATCCAGCGATCGGTTTCGTCCAGATAAGCAGACCAATCTTGCTCACTCGATCTCGCCAGGATGGCACCACGGATATGTCCAAGCGGCTCGGGCTCCAGATCAACGCTCTGCTCGGCAGCCGCATCGAGCCCGTACAGGCTTCGCATCGAAGGTGACATTGGCTGACCTTGCTCTGCCATGCCATCGACAAAGAAAACCAGCCTTCCCATTAATTCGCTCTGCATCCCAGGCGCTGCCCCGGGAACAGAAGGCAGCCCGCCCGGCCCCGATGACGCAACCAAAAACCCGCCCGCGAACTGCAGGAAGGCGATCCCCGCCACAAGGATCGTGATCATCAGCCAGGCAATCGCAGCGTTGCCGGATCGTGGCCTGCGCTGCGAGGGAGGGCCGGAGCCGTACAGTGGTTCGAGAACAGGTGGGTCGAGTTGGGAGAAAGAGGCCGCCTGGCGATCCGTCGGCTGCCGAAGATCTTCCTCGCCCGCATTCCATTCGTTGGGATCAGTTGACATAAGCGTTGGCAACGATACGCTATTGGGCTCCCCTGAGTCCTCATCAGGGATGCTGACAGCCATTGAGGTCTGACTCAGCAGCCATCTCGATCGTTCATCGCCTGTGCGTGATACTCGGATGTTCGTTCTCGTCAGAGAATTCCGAGAGGTCCGCAGGCCCAGGCACAGCGGGAAACCGCTCCTTGGTGCCTCTCCCCGCCGTCGGCGTCTTCCGCCAGTCGACAGCATGCGGGTTGTGTCTTGTCGTGCGGAACACCTCGGGCCGGCATCCCCAGCCCCTTGCTTTCAGGCTTTGATCATGCGTCAAACGACCTATCTCAAGCCCGCGACCCTGGAACAGCGTTGGCGCCACGTCGACGCAGCCGGCAAGCGCGTCGGCCGCCTCGCAGCCGAACTCGCCGTTGTTCTCCAGGGCAAACATCGTCCCGACTACACCCCCTATATTGACTGCGGGGATTACATTGTTGTCACCAACGTGGATCAGCTGGTTCTCACCGGCCGCAAATCCGAGCAGAAAATGCGGAAGCATTACACGGGCTATCCGGGCGGACTCAAGCTCGAACCGGTCGGCCAAGTGCTCAAAACCCGCCCCGAGCGCGTGCTCGAGGATGCGGTCCGCCGAATGCTGCCCAAGGGCCGCCTCGGACGCACCATGATCAAAAAGCTCAAGTGCTACCGCGGCTCGGAGCATCCTCACGCCGCCCAGCAGCCCGAACCCCTCCAGACTAAAGCGTAATCACCGCACCAGACCATCACGGCGAAGAAGCCGAAACACTTTCACCGGAACCGCTGAAACATGACTGAAGATCAGCACGATACCGAATTTACCCCGAACGATTCTTCTCCGATCGACTCCGCCGAGACACTCGGGGCTTCACTGGGC
>JBCDAP010000521.1:0-1547 GCA_039185335.1 Planctomycetota bacterium
ATTTCTTTCGCGGCATCGGTTGAGCGCGAGCTTGCCACGGCCGAGTCTGCTGCCGAATTCTTTGGGGAGTGCGTTCGCCGTGCTTTCGCCGCTCCCTCGCACGCCGCCTCGGCTCTCGAACGTCTCGAGCAGCTCCGAAGCGCAAGTAAAGCCCTGGGTCCGCTCGCTGCAGCCCGCGCACCCGGCACAAATACCCGTCGTTCCAGCACCCATTTGCTCCCGCCCCTTGACCTTTCGAACGAGCCGCATATTGATCCGGCCCCTGCCGAACGGTCGTCTTGAAACGGAGTCTCCCTTGGTCCGCGATATTCACCCTGCCATGATCGACCTCTTCGACCTCGCCGGCCAGCAACGCTGGCTTGGTTACGAAGACCTCAATAACACACTTCCCGACACCTTTGTCAACCCCGAGCGTATCGACGAAGTTCTCATCCGCCTCGATGCGATGGACATCGAGCTTGTCGATCTCCGCGAGCTTGCCGCCCGGCGCTGGCGAGAAGCGAAAAAGAACGGCACACAGGTCGCGGTCAACACGGTCGAGCGAGAATCCGCCCTCAACGCTCTCGACTCCGAGATCGATGAGAGCGGCGAGCTCGTTCAGGCCGAGTCCACCGATGATGAGTCGAAGTCTGCTGACGCGCAGGCGAATGCCGAAGAGACCGCGTCCCGCAAACGCATCGATGACCCCGTCCGCATGTACCTCACGCAGATGGGCACCATTCCTCTGCTTACACGTGACGAAGAGATTCGGCTTGCGAAGAAAATCGAAACCACCCGCATGATTTTTCGTCGGCGTGTTCTCGAAAACGATTACTGCGTTGCCCTTGCCTGCGAGACCCTCGAGCAAGTTCACGCTTCGGAGCTTCCCTTCGATCGCACGATGAAGATCTCCACGGCGGAGGAAAAGTGTAAAGAGAAGATCCAGGCACGCATCCCCTACAACATCGCGACGGTGCGGAAGCTTCTCGAAGTGAACCGAGCCGAATGGGAGCAACTCCAGGATGCGTATGACGGGGGTGATGAGGCGCTTGTTCAGAAGATCGAGTCTTCTCTCACGGCTCGCCGGCGACGCATGGCGACCCTAATCGAGGAGTGCTCGCTTCGCACTTCTCGCATTGTTCCACTTCATAAGAAGTTACGCTCGGTAACCCAGAAGATGGCTCAGATCATCGCGGACCTCGAGAAGATGGAGAAGAACCCGGCCAAGTACGATCCGGAAGATGAGATGGTGATGCGCGAGGAGCTCGAAGGTCTTCGTCATCTTGTTCTCGAAGAGCCCGAAGAAGCGGAGGCACGCAACACACTGCTCGAAACCGTGTTCTGGGAGTACGAGCAGGCCAAGCGTGACCTTTCCGCGGGCAACCTCCGCTTGGTTGTTTCGATCGCCAAGAAGTATCGCAACCGCGGCCTTTCCTTCCTGGACATCATTCAAGAAGGAAACACGGGTCTGATGCGTGCCGTCGACAAGTACGAGTACCAGCGTGGATATAAGTTCTCTACCTACGCGACGTGGTGGATCCGCCAGGCGATTACCCGCGCCATCGCGG